>NZ_JBQMWH010000010.1:0-149134 GCF_053470345.1 Thalassotalea agariperforans
AAGATATCCTCATCGCTTGTGTTGATGGGCTAAAAGGATTTCCTGATGCGATTAATACCGTTTACCCTGATACGCAAATTCAGCTCTGCATTGTCCATATGGTGCGTAATTCATTGAAGTTTGTGCCATGGAAAGACTACAAAGCTATCACAGCTGATTTAAAACGTATTTACCAATCCGTCACTGAAGATGACGCTTTGTTGTCACTTGAACAATTTGAACAGTGCTGGGATAGCAAATACCCCAACATATCGCGCTCGTGGCGTAACAACTGGCAAAACGTCAGTACGCTATTTAATTACCCTGAGGATATACGCAAAGCAATTTATACCACGAACGCTATTGAGTCACTGAACAGTGTTATTCGTAAAGCGATTAAAAAGCGTAAGTTATTTCCGCATGATGATTCAGCGAAGAAAGTTATCTATTTGGCGATTGAGCAAGCATCTAAAAAATGGACGATGCCGATAAGAAATTGGAAAACGGCCTTGAATCGATTTATGATTGAATTCGAAGACCGTTTGAAAGATGTTATTTAAACTTGGCAGTTACACAAAATGTGTTACAGGGTCTTTTTGACGCATAAAATTTGGAACATGAAATCCAATAACCATATTCATTAACCTTTAGTGGTAATAGTGGAGTTTTATTTAAACAATTTTATTTATGAAAAAATATTCCTAACCTAATTAACTAGGATTTAAAAAATTATAAATTATTTTGTTTTTTATAGAAACCCCACTTTTCCCACTATGGTTAAAATAATTAATTTATAGCTATTGGTTCTCTTGTGGTTAATTCTTTATAAACCTCATATCCATTATACATACTTGAACTATGCCCCTGTTCAGCCATAAAACCTTTAAAGACTTTCTTGCTATACGGCTTACGCTTTGTTTTAAGGCACCACGTAGAATAATGTTCATACGAAGCACTAATTCTTATTGGATCATCTTTCACATCTGTCCGAATAGTTAATATTGAATCATTA
The DNA here is from genome assembly GCF_053470345.1 of Thalassotalea agariperforans. Lineage (NCBI taxonomy): Bacteria > Pseudomonadati > Pseudomonadota > Gammaproteobacteria > Alteromonadales > Colwelliaceae > Thalassotalea > Thalassotalea agariperforans. Next base: position 992 of record NZ_JBQMWH010000010.1, read on the forward strand.
TCATGTAACCAACCAATCACACTATTACTTTCTTTTTTCCACTCTCTTAAGCACACTTTATGCTGATCACTCAGGTAAAGCCCATTAGTTAGATAATCTTTAACCCCATCAATTAACCAGCCTAAAATAGCTGGCAATTCATTATCACAAATCTTACTAATTAAGTTAGGATCTCTTTCTGGTTGTGACTTTGCGTGTATAAAATCAATAATCGCCCAGCGCCTATAAAACCCATCTGTTTGATCTCTAGTTGTCATATAAAAATTACCATTAAACCAGTTACCAGAATCAGGTGAAAAAGAAAAAACTTTGCCGTAAGGTTCACGAGCATTAATGGTATCGCCAGCAATAATACTTTTAAAATGATCTGAAGGTATTGGTTTATCTTTCGATATTTCAGGTACTAAATTTAAAAGCTTTCCGGCTAACTCTGCTTTTTTGTAATCTTCATCAAACTCTAAAGGACTAATATTTGATATATACTGTCTAGGTACAATTTTCTCTAATATCTTTAAAACAGTAGATTTACCGCTTCCAGCAACACCTTTTAAAAAACATGCTTTTTGTTCTTTATATTGCAAGCCAAAAACAGCTAACCCAAAAAACTGCTGTAGTTGCCTTATTTGATCATCATAAGTTTCACCGAACGTATGTTTCAACATTGATAAGAATAAAGAGGGAGTGGAATCAAAATCAGGAACAACTTTTAACCTGAATCTCATTCTGTTTTCAGGGCTAGGTTTTTGTAATTCAACTTTGTTATTGTTAACGGTATAAATACCTTCAGATGTAACAATTCCTTTAGTCGATTTTTCAAAAAATGATGGTTGCTCAATAATGTCATAACAAATACTTGTTATACCTTTATAGTCCGAGACTCGCGAACATCGTGTTTCGTCATTAAACTGATTTGATATATCTAAGCTTACTTTGTTTAAATCTTTAGACTCAAAAATCCCTTTTTCATTACTATATAGCCATAATTTACCGTACTCAGCAATTATGTTTTTTTCTTGGGCGTTATGTGTGTAAAGCTTTGCCATATCTCCGTGAGTCAAAGCTTTAGGCTTACTAGCTTTATTAAAAGCTCTTACATGAGATTTGATTTCAGTTAGTGTTATACCTGTTAAATGGCTTAATGACCGCCTGTATTTATCGACACTCAAGTGAGATGATGTGCTGATAAATTTTATACATAAATTATACAATTCATCATTATCTGGCGACTCCTTTAATGCATTTAAAGCAAGATCAAAAGTTGGATAAGCTCCTTCAAATGGTAATAACCCTTCGCTTATGTTAACGGCTGTATCAACCCTATTAGCGAGTTTATACTTTAATGATTGATTGTGTTCCCAACCACCAGTTGGTTCAGGTACTTCACCACATTCACGTAAAAATGATGCAGCAGCAGTACGACAACCAACAGCGTTATTACCGTAGCGATAACCACGCTCAGTATATTTATACAGTTTAGATATGCGTTCTTGCTCACTATAAGGTGGTTGAATACGGTCATTATAATGTTCCCACATCATTTGCTGCGCTTCTGCTAACGGTATGCCTAAATCTTTACCCATTGCAGCAGCACGTAAAACACCGTATGAACGTCCATTACCTTTTACAGCAGGGTCTGCCTGAAACTTTAACCACGTTTTAAAGCGCTCACGATAGATAGGTAAGTCATTATATTCATCACCTTCCATCAGTGCTGATTTAGTCTCACACCATTGATCAAAGTCGGTAAGTTTTTCACCTGATAATTTAAAACCAGTTTCAAACTCGTCAACCGTGTAAGCAGGTTTATCAGCTTCAATTTTAACGATGTTATACATCATAGGGTTGAGGTGATTTTTACAGTTGTAGGAACCAGCAACACGTACAACACGACTTGGATCGAACACTTGTCTATCAGTACCTAAATAAACAGCAGCACGTTTTTGACAGCGTTTAAATATGTCATCAGTAACCATACCGCTAACGCGCCAATAACAGTGTGAATGTGTTGCATCACGTTGTGTTATTAAATGTGGTTCAAGTGGTAAATCACCGATAACAGTATTATCAAAGTCGGCAAATACGAAACTATAACCACGTATATTTTCTAATGCGCGGCCATTACCATCGGTTCTATTTAATGTACAGTAAATACCATAATTGTAGGGTTTAACTCCTTTAAAAAAGTCGATTGCATCTTGTAATCGTGCATGGAAAGTTACAGGGTTATTATAAGTATCAGCGCTCGTTTGACTATCATGGAAAACTTGCCAACAAACGTTAGCTTCTTCATCACCATGTAATAGCTTGATAAACGGACGAGCCTGACTTTCATCAAAATTATTCATATTATTTATCTTGCTTACACAAGCCATATCTAACAATATGGCTTGTGCTAATCAGCTTATTTTAAGGATTCAAGGAATGGTTTAGCATCTACGAATGATGCATTTTCAGGAGTTTTCATCTTGGCTTGTTCAGGATTTAATAACAAAAACTCCTGATAACTATTAACCAAATTAACAAGATGTTGCGAACTTACATTCAGATAGTCTGCTTGATGAAGAAAATATAGCATCGCACTAAGTCTATTTTTATCAAGCTGCAGAAATTCTCTAGTTAATTTCCCTCTGACCACCAGTAACGTAGGTATACAATCCAAAATTATCAGTCGATGTTTTTTGGGAGATATTTTTTTAAGTGAAATACCATCTATGAGTTCCATTATTCACCTCCCTTAGTCACACTGCTGGAAACTATTTGTTCAGGGAGTGAATTGGAAAGCCATAAGCCAAATAGTGGAACACATACATACATTCGCTTACCTACAATGCGAACGCATTGCGATAAACCTTGATGTTCTTCTCGTTTCCACATGAGGTATTTAAGCTGTGAATAATCGAATTGTTCATATTTCTCGGGTAATTCTTTTAATGGTCTCCAGTTTTTTAAATCAGTAACATATTTTGTAAGGTCAAAATCATTAAGTTTGAGTTCAATATTGGTCATAGTCGCCTCGTTAAAGTGATCGCAGTTATTTGCGGGTTAACGAGGATAGAATTACTTATTGTATTTTTATTATCTAAAGTAATGACTGTACAATAATCAACCAGCGCACAAATAAAAACTATCTAATCTTAGCTTCGTTACTGCTCAACCCTTTAATTTTGTCATATTTAGGTACTAATGTTTTTTCTATGTATTCAGCTAAATCTTCAAAATGATGATATTGTGTTTTATATTTTCCTAAATAAATTTTTGCCACAACTTTACTTGCTTTAGCTCGACTAAGTTTATCATCAACCATGAAACGGTAAACTTGTTTATATATTTCATAATCTTCTTCCCTAAAGTATGCAATACTGCCCCCTTTAGGGGGGGTATATAAATATTTTCGCGCCTCTTTAGAGTTTATAAACGACTTAAGTGGTTCAATTTCAGTTAAGTACCCTTCACCATTATCTATTATGTTCTGTAATGTCTCTTTACCACTTTTTATTTGTTTTATTGCTTCCAACGCATCTAACATATGCTGATTTTTGTATTTTTTTTGTAAAGCCTGAAATGCTCCAATTCCTATTTCCTCATCTGATTTTGAAAAATTTTCTAGCCAAAACTTACTCCACTGTGGGGGGGTTATTAAAAATATTTTTGGTAAATGATCTAAAGATTGATATGTAAATCCTTCGATATTGGCTTTTATGTTCATTATTTCTAAAGAACTTAAATCCCTAGAACCAAATGAATTTTCTAAATCAACAGGGTGAAAGCTGAAACTTTGCGTGTATTTTTTGCCATTCCAGCTGTAAATAAGTACAAATTCATTGTGTTTAATATTTTCCATGACCATTAATTAATCCCTCCCATCACATTATTAATAACTTGTGATTTATACTCTGTAGATAAGTGAATATAGCGTTTAGTTACGTCTAAGGTTTTATGACCTAATATATCGGCAATTTGTCCTATCTGCACATTAGCCATTGCTAAATAACTTGCAGCAGTATGTCGTAAGTCATGAAACTTAAAATTTTCAATTTGTGCTTGTTTTAATGCTTGTCTCCATGCTCCATCAAAATTTTTAAAATAGGCATTCATTTTTGACGGGTGGTTAAATATATAATTACAACCAACTTCTCTGAATTTTAGTAATTCATTCAATACATCATTAGTTAAAGGTAAAACTCTAGGTTCGCCATTTTTACTAGTTTCTACAAGAGCATTATTATTTTTAAAATCAATATCTGACCACTTCAGCTTAATTAAATCTCCTCTCCTAGCTCCTGTTGTTAAAGCCAATAAAACGAGCAAATAAAGCTTATTCCAATATGATTTTTTACTAACCTTTAATAATTCGATTCTTTCTTTTTGAGATAAATATCTACACCGTGCATTATCTTCCCTTTGCTGCTTAACCTCTCTAGCTGGGTTTTGCGATATATCATATTGATCCCTTAAATATGTATACACTGAGCTAATAGCTGCTTTATATCTATTAAGTGAAGCTGGCGAGTATCCTTTAGCGGTTAACTTATTCATTCCTGCTTTCACATGTGAACGATTAAACTTCCCGACAGTGAGTGAGCCATAATTATCCAACCAAAAACTAAGTCGAAGCTTCATGCTTGGACATTTACCTTGGTATTGGGTAATAAACTCTTCAATTGATTGCTTAATAGTATGTGAGGTAAGTATGTTATCTGTTAAAGCATTTGATAAATTATCATTAACAGTTAATTGAGCTAAAAATAATTCAGCTTCTTTTTTGCGAGAAAAAACTTTACCTATGCGCTTTCCATTTTTCATGAATTGCACACGATAACGCTTTCCGGATTGACGGTTTAGAACTTGTATAGAGGCCATGTTATTCTCCTATTGCACATATTTGCACATATTAGTTATGAATAACCACGACACTTTGAGAGACTTTTTAGTTTTAATTCCCTCTAACCCTTTGACCAAAAAGGATAAAAAGAATGGTACCGGTGGGCGGACTCGAACCGCCACGCATTGCTGCAACGGATTTTGAATCCGTCGTGTATACCAATTTCACCACACCGGCAGAATTTGTAATATTAAGCTAAAGCTTATTAAGTGGCTGGAATTATACGAGAATAACGCAGCTAAGCAACAACTTTTATAGCTTGTAAACTTAACTGGTGAATGTTTAGTCAACTTTACGCTGCAAAACTTCAATTAACCAAGCTTTCGCCGTATCACTATCTTCAAAAAACTGATGTTGTATATTTGCGCAGCGATAGATGTCCGAAAGTATTTTCTGCGTTATGACCTTACTTGTGCACTTTGACATATCCAGCGCTATCGCCAGTACAGATCTTGTTTTAGCATACTCGGTATGAAACGCTATTGCTTCTTTTACCGGTATTGCATCGCCAATAAGAGTTAAACAAACAACATATCGCTGATTTGGTATTTGTGCTATTAGATTCGGCATCTCAAGATGCAATTGTTGAAAGTACTCCATATTCCAGGGGCCCGTGCTTTCCACGTAAACAATATTATTATCTAACCATATGTTATGTTTGCCATGAGAAGACAAATTTGCCATCAGTATTTCGCCTTAAATTTATCCCTAATTCAGGTTGTTTAACATTAGCACCTAATGTCAATTAACTCTAAAACATTACGTTTTAAAGGGGAATAGTTAATTTAATCTTATTCTTTGTTACACTAGCGCCAATTTCATTTTAGGGTACAGAGTTGTGACTGATAATTTTCCTCGTGCAGGCTTTCGACGTCGTTTTGGTTCTTGGGTTTATGATGTTTTATTATCAATTGCGGTTTATATGGCGGCCGGTGCTGTCAGTTTTATTATTTTCGCACTACTTGTTGATATAGGGATTGTTAATCGCAATGGCGAAGAACATGTTATTTCTATTCTCCAAAACTCTTGGTTTTATACTTCATTAAATGAAGCTTGGAAGCTAGCTTGGGTAAGTTTTTTCTTTGTTTATTTTTGGGCACGCAGTGGTCAAACATTAGGAATGCGAGCTTGGCGCTTAAGAGTTCAAAACCAAAATGGTGGTTTAATTTCGAAAAAAACGGGCATAAAACGTTTGTTACCAACCTTGTTAGGTTTAGGTAATTTATGGGTGATTTTTGATCGAAAAAACAAACTGAGCTTACAAGATAAATGTACGAATACCGAAGTGGTGTTGTTATCGTTAGAGGCGAACAAAGGTGCTAACTGGAGTAACGGAGAATAAATAAAGCCGATAAAAATTAACGGCTTTATTTGGCTAATTCGCTAAGTTGTACGTTTATTAATAAAATAAAGTGCAATAGCCACCACTAACACACTCGGCATTATCGCTCCTAGAACCGGTGGTAATTGATAAACCAAGCTCATTGAGCCCATGGCTTGGTTTAATATATGAAAACCTAAGCCAGTTACTACCCCCATCATGATTCTAGCGCCCATTGACATTGACCGTAATGGCCCAAAAATAAACGACAAGGCTAACAATAACATCACAGCAACGGTGATCGGCTGCATTACCTTACGCCAAAAGGCTAACAAATAACGGCTTGGGTCTTGTTCATTTGCTTTTAAATAATCTAAATAATCAATTAAACCAGCAATTGACAGTGACTCTGGCTTAACGGTTACCACACCTAATTTGTCTGGTGTTAAAGAAGAAGCCCACAATTGTACATCAACTTCTGATTTAATTATTTGCTGCTCAGTGATTTCTGTATTTACCACATCATAAATTTGCCAAGTATTGCCTAAATACTTAGCTTCACTGGCAGAAGTCCAACTGGCAAGTTTGAGGTTTTGATCAAAGCGATAAATTTGCACATCAATCAAAGCACCTTTCGATTTTACTTCGCCAATGTGAACAAAGTAGTCACCATCTTTTGCCCACACCCCACTATCAGAAGAAATTAAGCTACCGCCTGAAATAGCTTGGGCACGAATTTCTCGGGCTTTTTCTTCGCCTACCGGTGCAAACCATTCGCCAATAATCATGCTAAAGATAATTAACACTACGGATGTTTTCATCACCGATTTAATAATATTTAAACGTGACAACCCCGCCGCTTGCATTACCACTAATTCGCTATTACTGGCCATCATGCCTAAGCCAATTAAGCCACCTATTAAGGCTGCCATAGGAAAGAATATTTCAATATCACGCGGAATAGCATAAAACACATAAAGCGCCGCATGGCTTAATTCATAACTGCCACGGCCAACCGTTTTCATTTGTTCAACAAACTTAATAATACCGCTAACGCTGACAAATACCGCTAAGGTAATAAAGGTTGTCGACGCTAAAATTCTGCCAATGTATAAGTCAAGAATCTTCACGTGTTGTCACCTTTTTTACGTTTAACTTTCGCTTTAATTTTTTTACCACTGCTACGTTCTTGCATTATTAAAGTAATCCCTAACACTAACGCAACAAAATGAATCGGCCATAAGCCTACACCACTTGGCACCGCACCACTTTCAATACTTGAGCGCATGGCGGTAAGTAATAAAAAATAACCTAAAAATAACAATAATGCGGGTAACATTTTGGCAAACTTACCTTGGCGTGGGTTCACCACACTTAACGGCACTGCAATTAAGGTTAGAATTAAACAAGCAATTGGAAAAGCAAAACGCCAATGAATAGCTGCACGTGATTCGGGTAAATCTTCGTTAAATAGCTGTTCCGTAGGTAATGCACTTAATTTACGGCGCGTATGTTCGACTTTCTTTTCTTGTATTTCAATATGATATTTGCCAAACGACACCGCTCTAAATTCACCATTACTGGCATCACTTTGATAACGGTAGCCATTTTCCATAGTTAGTTTTTGTGCGCCAGATTCATCTTCTTTTACTTGCCCTTTTTCAGCATATACTAAGCTTGAATTAATCACTGACTGTTCATTACCATCGCGATCAGGTAACTGGGCAACAAATACTTTTGATAATTCATTGGTATTTCGAGTTTTGTCATGAACAAAAACCACCGCTTTATCATTACCGGTTTTTTGAAACCTACCTGCAACTAAAGAGCTTAACCCAGAGTCAGCCGCCAATTCTGCTTTAACTTGTACTTCATAATCAGCCGCTAATGGCGATAAATATAAAGTAAATAATCCGGTTAAAAGCGCGGTTAGGAAACTTAATATCAAGGTGATCCGAACGATGTACCACTCACTCACACCACAAGCATGCAATACCGTCATTTCACTATCGGCATAAATACGGCCATACGCTAATAAAACCCCTAAAAACATACTTAACGGCATTAACATACCAGCAAGTTCAGGCGCTTTTAAGCCAATAAACACCATCACTAAATTACCGGGAATACCACCTTCTGAGGCATCACCTAAAATACTGACAAACTTCTGACTAATAAAAATAGTCATCAAAACAAAAAACACGGCGAACTGTGTTTTAGCTACTTCTAACAATAAATAGCGAGAGAGGATCACGAATTATATCCTTGGAGACTTTGAGAAAATTGTAGCGAAAGAATTCGTAGATAGATTACACAAAACATAGTTTTTTTCTGGTATAAGGCTGATTTTTGAGTAAACTGGTCATTTTTATACATAAATAAAATGTAAAGCCCATAGGTAATCTAAACGAATACGGCTATAATTATAGCCTTTAGCGTTGAATGTATGCTACTAAGCATATCGATAATTTAATTATTTTACCAAGCTTACGTCAGAAAAAGTACCGTTTATTGCAATAGGAGAGCTCATGGAGTTCAGTGTAAAAAGTGGCAGCCCAGAAAAACAAAGAAGCGCCTGCATTGTAGTTGGGGTTTTTGAACCTCGTCGTCTATCAGCAATTGCTGAGCAATTAGATGAAATCAGTGGTGGTTATATTAGTAACCTTTTACGTCGTGGTGACTTAGAAGGTAAATCAGGGCAAATGTTACTTTTGCATCATGTTCCTAATATTTTAAGTGAACGTGTGTTATTAGTTGGCTGTGGCAAAGAACGTGAATTAGATGAACGTCAATATCGCCAAATTATCAGCAAAACTATCAATACCTTAAATGAAACCGGCTCAATGGAAGCGGTTTGTTTTCTGTCTGAATTACATGTTAAAGGCCGTGATACTTATTGGAAAGTGCGTCAAGCCGTAGAAGCAACGCACGACTGTTTATATAGTTTCAACAGTTTAAAAACCCGCAAACAAGAGCCGCGCCGCCCATTACGAAAAATGGTATTAAACGTACCTACTCGCCGTGAATTACCTATTGGTGAACGTGCTATCGCTCATGGGTTAGCAGTATCTGAAGGCATTACTACCTGTAAAAACGTAGCTAACATGCCACCTAACATTTGTAATCCGGCCTATTTAGCAGAGCAAGCCAAAATATTAGCGGATGAATATGAAAACATTAGCACCGAAGTTTTAGGTGAAAACGAAATGGAAGCCCTTAATATGGGTTCCTATTTAGCGGTCGGTCGTGGTTCAGCGAATGAATCTATGATGAGCATTATTAAGTATAACGGTGCTAACAACGACAGCGCCCCCATTGTTCTAGTTGGTAAAGGTTTAACCTTCGACAGTGGTGGTATTTCATTAAAACCCGGCGCTGGCATGGACGAAATGAAATACGACATGGGTGGTGCAGCTAGTGTTTTAGGTGCTATGCATGCCTTAGCAGAATTACAATTACCGGTTAATGTGATTGGTGTTTTAGCTGGGTGTGAAAACATGCCTAGTAGTAAAGCGTATCGCCCAGGTGATATCTTAACCACGATGTCAGGACAAACGGTTGAAGTATTAAATACCGACGCTGAAGGCCGTTTAGTATTATGTGATGCGTTAACTTATGTTGAACGTTTTGAACCAGAATCCGTTATTGATGTTGCTACTTTAACTGGCGCTTGTATTGTTGCTTTAGGTAGTCATGCCTCAGGTTTAATGAGCACACATAACCCACTTGCTCATGAGTTATTAAATGCTTCAGAGCAAAGTGGCGACAGAGCATGGCGCTTACCGTTATGGGAAGAATATCAAGAGCAGCTTGAAAGCCCATTTGCAGACTTTACTAACTTAGGTGGTAAAGGTGCTGGCACTATTACTGCTGCTGCCTTTTTATCTCGTTTTACTAAAAAATATCACTGGGCGCATTTAGATATTGCCGGTACAGCGTGGCGTAGTGGTGGTAAAACCAAAGGTTCAACTGGCCGTCCGGTTAGTATGTTAACGCAGTTTTTACTGAATCGTTCAGGCGTTGAGCAAGGCGAAGCCTAACCTAATATTTATTGACACTAGGTAATTAAACACATGCAAACACAGGTAATGTTCTACTTATTACCCGAAGAGTCTAGCGAAGAAACAATGGCAACTGCTCATTTGTTTCAAGCTTGTTTGCACGCCAGTGTTTGTTATCGCAACAATCAACGTGTTTATATTCACACGGATGATCAACAAAGTGCCCATGCCATTGATGAAATGTTATGGGGCTTTGAACCTGACAGTTTTGTGCCTCACAATTTAGTAGGTGAAGGCCCAACACAGGGGGCACCGGTTGAAATTGGCTACCAAATACCAAAAAACCGCCGTCCATTCCTTATTAATTTAGCCAGCCAAATACCAAGTTTTGCTGGTAATTATTCACATATTATAGATTTTGTGCCCGCTGAAACGTTATTAAAACAGCAAGCTCGTGAGCGCTTTAAGCAATACCGACAAGCCGGTTTTCATATCGAAACTCAAGCAATTGAAACAGCGAAAACAACATCTACTGAGCAACCATAAGTAAGTACCCATGGAAAAAACATTTAATCCTTCTGACATCGAAAACTCTCTTTACCAAACGTGGGAAGAAAAAGGTTACTTTAGCCCAACTGGCGACGGTGACGGCTACTGTATTGCTATTCCACCACCGAATGTGACTGGTAGCTTGCATATGGGACATGCTTTTCAACAAACCATTATGGACACCTTAATTCGTTATCAACGTATGCAAGGTAAAAGTACGCTGTGGCAAACCGGTACCGATCACGCAGGTATTGCCACTCAAATGGTGGTTGAACGTAAAATTGCTGCTGAAGAAGACAAAACTCGCCATGATTATGGTCGTGATGCTTTTATCGACAAAGTATGGGAATGGAAAGAAGAATCAGGTGGTGCTATTGGTAAACAAATGCGCCGCTTGGGTAACTCAATTGATTGGTCGCGTGAACGCTTTACTATGGATGACGGCATGTCGGCCGCAGTACAAGAAGTGTTTGTACGGTTATTTGAAGATGACTTAATTTATCGCGGCAAGCGTTTAGTTAACTGGGATCCTAAATTCCATACCGCTATTTCTGATCTAGAAGTTGAAAACAAAGACAAAAAGGGTCACATGTGGCACTTACGCTATCCGCTAGCTGATGGTGCAAAAACTGCTGAAGGCAAAGACTATTTAGTGGTTGCCACGACTCGCCCAGAAACCATGTTAGGCGATACCGGCGTTGCCGTTAACCCTGAAGACCCTCGTTATAAAGACTTAATTGGTAAAAATATTTTATTACCTTTAGTTAATCGTTTAATTCCTATTGTTGGTGATGAACATGCCGATATGGAAAAAGGCACAGGTTGTGTAAAAATCACCCCTGCTCACGACTTCAACGATAACGAAGTAGGTAAACGCTGTGGTTTACCAATGATCAATATTTTCGATCAAGACGCTGCTATTTTAGCGCAAGCGGAAGTTTACACCACTAATGGTGAACCATCAGATGTTTATGATGCTAGCTTACCTGCTGATTTAGTAGGGCTTGATCGCTTTGACGCTCGTAAAGCCATTGTTGAACAATTTGACCAAGCTGGCTTATTAGTTGAAGTAAAAGATCATGATTTAGTAGCACCTTATGGTGACAGATCTGGTGTGATCATTGAGCCACTATTAACCGACCAATGGTATGTAAGAGTTGAAAAGTTAGCTAAACCTGCCATTGAAGCCGTTGAAAATGGCGATATTGAGTTTGTACCAAAACAATATGAAAACATGTACTTTGCTTGGATGCGTGACGTGCAAGACTGGTGTATTTCTCGTCAACTTTGGTGGGGACATCGTATTCCGGCTTGGTATGACGAAAACGGTAACGTTTTTGTTGGCAGAACTGAAGAAGAAGTTCGTGCTAATAATGACATTCCTGCCGACATGCCACTTCGTCAAGATGAAGATGTACTCGATACATGGTTTTCGTCTGCCCTTTGGACATTCTCAACATTAGGCTGGCCTAATGAAGAAGAAATGATGAAAAAATTCCATTCTACTGACGTGTTAGTAACGGGTTTTGATATTATTTTCTTCTGGGTTGCTCGTATGATCATGATGACCATGCATTTCATTAAAGATGAAAATGGCAAACCGCAAGTACCATTCAAACAAGTGTATGTTACCGGACTAATTCGTGATGAAAATGGCGATAAAATGTCAAAATCTAAGGGTAATGTTATTGACCCATTAGATATGATTGATGGTATTTCATTAGACGATTTATTAGAAAAACGTACTGGTAATATGATGCAGCCACAATTGGCGGCCAAAATTACTAAATTAACCAAAAAAGAATTTCCTGAAGGTATTGAAGCACATGGTACTGACGCTCTGCGCTTTACCCTTTCAGCATTAGCCTCAACTGGCCGTGATGTTAGTTGGGATATGAAACGCTTAGACGGCTATCGTAATTTCTGTAACAAGCTATGGAATGCGAGTCGTTATGTATTAATGAACACTGAAGATCAAGATTGTGGCCGCTCTTCATCGAAAGAAAGTGGCGGCGAACTAGAATTTTCATTAGCAGATCGCTGGATCCAAGCACAGTTCCAAAAAACCGTAAAAACCGTACATGAATCATTTGCTAACTTCCGTTTTGATTTAGCCTCACAAGCTTTATATGAGTTTACCTGGAATCAATTCTGTGACTGGTATTTAGAATTAACTAAGCCGGTATTATTTAAAGGTAATGAAGCGCAACAGCGTGGCACACGTTACACCCTAGTATCAACGTTAGAAGCGTTATTACGTTTAATGCATCCAATCATGCCATACATTACCGAAACCATTTGGCAACGTGTTGTACCGTTAACCTCGTTTGAGAAAAACGGCGACAGCATTATGATCCAAAGCTTTCCACAATATAATGCCGAACAAGTTGATCAAACCGCGATTAATGATTTGGAATGGGTAAAACAATTTATTATTGCTATTCGTAATATCCGTGGTGAAATGGATATTGCCCCAAGTAAACCATTACCAGTGTTGCTAAAAAATGTTTCTGATGAAGATAAACGTCGTTTAGCTGACAACGAGCAGTTTTTAAGTGCCTTAGCAAAACTTGAAGCAATAAGTGTATTAGCCGATAACGAAGAAGGTCCTGCCTCAGCCACGGCCGTTATTGGTGATATGTCGGTACTTATTCCAATGGCCGGTTTAATTGATAAAGACGCGGAACTTGCTCGTTTATCTAAAGCCATTGAAAAACTTGAAAAAGATGTACAGCGTACTGAAGGTAAATTAAGTAACGAAAAATTTGTTAGTAAAGCACCTGCGGCGGTAATTGATAAAGAAAAAGCGAAATTAGCAGAAGCTCAATCAACATTAACTAAAATGATTGAACAAAAAGCACAAATTGCGGCTTTATAACTTACAAGTACACTTTTAAAACAAAAGTAGATTAAATATCAAGCAAACCTGATAAAAAGCAGCTTCTAGCTGCTTTTTTTATAAATTTAAGAAATATGTAATAAATAATTGTTAAAAAGAGAGCATCTAGATTATTTGTGTGGTAATCTAGCTTCGCGTTGAGTTTTTGCGTTTCGGATGAAGGTCTAGTCAACTTGTTGACCACCCCTTACGCGCTAGTGTTATTGGATACCTTCCTCTGTCTGTACTTTTGGGTAGAGGGCATTTACTCCGTGAAAAACAATGGTACTTATTTTCATTTAGAAAATTAGGCCGCAATTTAAATTTAAGATATATGGATAAATGTAATGTCTGATACAGTTAATGGTAAAGTAAAATTTTTCAACGAATCTAAAGGTTTTGGTTTCATCGAGCAAGAAAACGGCCCTGACGTTTTCGTTCACTTCTCTGCAATTACTGGTGCTGGTTTCCGTACTTTAACAGACGGTCAAGCAGTATCTTTTTCAGTTAAGCAAGGCCAAAAAGGTCCTGAAGCTGAAAACGTAACAGCTTTATAATAGTTTTTAACTATTAGTGAGAAAGAGGACTTTATGTCCTCTTTTTTTATCTCTAATTTTTATCAATATCAAATCAACATCCACGCTAAAGCCATATTCTCGCTATAAATTTTTACAAAATTCTATATAAGCTGCTCAATCAAACCTTAATTAATACCTGTTTTTCCGCTACACTCTACTAATATGATTCGTTTACCTAGCTACTAATTAGGACTTTCATTGAGAAAACTTCGCTTGCTATTCATTAAAACTTGGTTGTTAACCGCTTTATTGCTGTGCTTTTCTGTACAAGCAATTAATGCTGTTACCCCTTGTGCTATGCAGCATTTTTCCAGTCCTCAAACAACAGTCGACTTTGATGTTATGCCCTGTCATCAAATGCAAACTGACACAATGCCAATGGCTAACGATTCAGAAAATAATACACAATGCGATAACTGTCAGTGTTGCCATGTTTTATTTTCCCACAATCCTTTATTCACGCTCGAAATAAACAGCCATTTACGCGAGCAAAATATTAACTCTTTTGTTAAACCACTATTGTTACCAGCTGCACTCAGTAGCTTATACCGCCCTCCGATATCACTCTACACTTCTTAGCATAGATCCGTCTAAAAATTGGTAATGATGCCAATTTGATTACATTTATCGTTTTTTAAGTAGAGGTTATCGTCGTGAAAACATTCACTGTCGTTATAATGACTTTATTTGCCTTATGCCTTGGGGCATTCGGTAGTTATTATTTTTTATCAGCACAACAAACATCATCCACCACTCAACAAACTGAGCAAGAAAAACAGCCGTTATATTGGGTTGCCCCGATGGATCCCAATTTTCGCCGTGACCAGCCGGGGCTATCGCCTATGGGGATGGAGCTTGTGCCGGTTTATAAAGAAGAAAAAAATACGCCTGAACAAATTGACGGTGCCGTTAACATCTCCGCACAAGTTAGCAGCCAACTCAATGTAAAAACAACACAGGTGCAACATATGCGGTGGCAAGAGTCGATCACAAGTTTTGCGCAATTAACCTATGATGAAGAAAAAATGGTGCATTTACATAGCCGAGTCGCCGGTTGGATAGAAACCTTGTATGTAAAAAGCCAAGGCCAAAAGGTGCGTGCTGGTGAGCCTTTATATACTTTTTACTCACCTGAATTAGCCCATGCCCAAGAAGAATTAGTACTCGCGCTTAAAAGCCAAGATCAACGCTTGATCCAAGGCGCTGAAAAAAAGTTAAAGTCGCTATATGTACCGCAAGTAAATATAGATAATATTAAAAAGCATAAAAAAGTGTTAGCGGTGATCACGTATTATGCGCCAAGCTCAGGCTATGTTGAGCACCTCAACATTCGACAAGGTATGTACGTAAAGCCTGAAACTCAAATGTTATCAATCAGCGCAATGGATTCTTTATGGTTAATAGCTGAAGTATTTGAAAGCCAAATAGAAAAAATCAGCCTTGGCATGCCAGCAAGTTTCACCTTAGACGGTTACCCGCAACAAGTGTTTAATACAAGGGTAGATTACGTTTACCCAAGTTTATTAAGTAATAATCGTTTAGCTAAAGTTAGGTTACGAGTTGATAACACAGCCGAGTTGTTCCGACCAAACATGCAAGCCAAAGTTAATTTCATTCAACAAGACCAGCAACCAAGTTTAGTGGTGCCTGCCAACAGTGTTATCCGCACGGGTAACAGCGAACGCATTGTGATCCAAGCCGATGATCAGCAATTTATTAGCAAAAACATTAAGGTCGCCAGCTATCACCAAGGGTTAGCAAAAGTCATTTCAGGGTTAACAGGAGATGAAATTATTGTCACCTCCGGCCAATTCTTAATTGATAGTCAAGCCAATATCGAGCAGTCGTTAAACCGTTTAGAGCCGGCCAACAATTCCCTTGAGCATGAAATGAGTCATACCCCTGAAAAAAATGCTTTGCCTTGGGTTACGGGTGTTATCACCGAGCTTGATCATGAAAATAACCAGCTAACCATTTCACACCAAGCTATTGAACAATGGCAACAACCAGCAATGACCATGACATTTAGCTTATCGCATCAATTACACCAACAAGATGCTATTGCCAACTATCAAGTCAATAACCAAATCAGCTTTACCTTTACCCGACACGATAACTATTTTGTGATTGAAGAAATACGTTTAGCCAACGGTGGGCATGATCATGATTAATCGTATTATTGCATGGTCTGTTCATAATCGGGTTTTAGTGATTTTACTTAGCGTATTACTGACCGCTGCGGGATTAGTCTCATTAAAAAATACTGCCGTTGATGCAATACCCGATTTATCTGACGTACAGGTTATCATTAAAACCTCTTACCCAGGGCAATCAGCTGAAGTGGTTGAGCAGCAAGTTACTTACCCATTAACCAATGCCATGTTGTCAGTACCCAAAACGAAAACCGTGCGAGGGTTTTCATTTTTTGGTGATTCTTACATTTATATTATTTTTGAAGATGACACCGACATGTATTGGGCAAGAAGCCGCGTTTTAGAATATCTGAACCAAGTTAATAGCCAACTACCTAGTAGCGCTAAATCAAGTTTAGGACCTGATGCGACGGGAGTGGGCTGGGTTTATTTATATGCTTTAATCAATAAAAATACCGTGAGTGACTCTGCCGAATCAGAATTAAAACAACACGATTTAAGTGAACTTACTAGCTTACAAAATTGGTATTTAAAACCTGAATTACAGTCAGTTGCTGGAGTTTCCGAAATAGCAACTTTAGGAGGCATGGCAAAACAATATCAGGTAACGATTGATCCCTTTAAACTTCGACAATATCAAGTTCCGCTAAGCCATGTCATCAATGCAATCAAGCAAAGCAATCAAACCATTGGTGCTGCCGTAGTTGAAATGGCTGAAGCCGAATATATTGTCACCAGTGAACATTACCTCGCAAGTATTGAAGACATTCAAAATATCGCCATTGGTATCAGTAGAACTAACACCAACACCACCAGTACTAGCACCACAGCTATTTTTCTAAAAGATATTGCCGAAGTTAAATTAACTAACCAAATGCGCCGTGGCATTGCTGAATTTAACGGTTTAGGTGAAGCTGTTGCTGGCATTGTTGTGATGCGCTTTGGTGAAAATGCTCAGCAAGTCATTAAAAATGTTGAAGCTAAATTAGCAAAATTAAAACAAGGCTTACCTGACGGAGTTGAGCTAGTTACTGTATATAATCGCGCTAATTTAATTGATAATGCGATCAATAACTTAACCGACAAGCTCAGTGAAGAATTATTTATTGTTAGCTTGGTGTGTTTATTATTTCTTTGGCATTTACCTTCTGCCATCGTTGCCGTAGTCAGCTTACCTCTTGGTATTCTCAGTGCTTTTATTATCATGCAGTGGCAAGGTATTAACGCCAACATTATGTCATTAGCCGGTATTGCCATTGCCATTGGTGCAATGACCGACGGTGCGATTGTGATGATCGAAAATTACCATAAACACTTAAGTCGCTTTAACGAAAGCCATCCTAATAACAAGCTCGAAGAAGAAAAGCGTTGGCAGTTGTTGTTAACCTCAACTCAAGAAGTTGGCCCAGCGTTATTTTTCAGTTTGCTGATTATCACGATCAGTTTTTTACCTGTGTTTATGTTAGAAGCACAAGAAGGTCGCTTGTTTGCCCCACTCGCTTATACCAAAACTTTTGCTATGGCAGCTTCAGCAGGTTTAGCCATTAGTTTGATCCCCGTATTAATGGGCTACTTGATCAGAGGGAAAATTCGCTCTGAAAAACAAAACCCCATCAACCAAGCCTTTATTGCACTTTATCAGCCATTATTAGGTTTATGTTTGCGGATGCCTAAAACCGTCATCGGTACTGCCATCATCTTAGTTTTGGTCAGTTATTATCCGCTAAACAAGTTAAGCAATGAATTTATGCCAGAATTAGACGAAGGCGATATTATGTATATGCCAACTACTTACCCTGC
Organism: Thalassotalea agariperforans; assembly: GCF_053470345.1. NCBI lineage: Bacteria > Pseudomonadati > Pseudomonadota > Gammaproteobacteria > Alteromonadales > Colwelliaceae > Thalassotalea > Thalassotalea agariperforans. The sequence continues at coordinate 19,154 of NZ_JBQMWH010000010.1, forward strand.
TATTTCTATTGCTAAAGCACAAGAACTGCTACAACAAACCAATAAATTGATAAAAACTATTCCTGAAGTTGAAACTGTATTAGGAAAAATTGGCCGTGCAGAAACTGCAACCGATCCCGCCCCTTTAACCATGATCGAAAGTTTTATTCATTTAAAGCCACAATCTCAATGGCGCGAAGGCATGACAAAACAGAAACTTATGGCGGAACTTGAACAATTAATTAAGTTTCCAGGCCTTAGTAATGCTTGGGTAATGCCAATAAAAACCCGCATTGATATGTTAGCCACCGGTATTAAAACCTCATTAGGTTTACGATTATTAGGGGAGGATCTAAGTGTTTTAAACACCTTGTCTGAGCAAATTGAACAATTGTTATTACAAGAGCCAAGCACCCGTTCAGTTTATGCTGAACAAACCGTTAGCGGTCGTTATCTTGACATTTCACTTGATGATATAAAATTGGCGAATTATGGGATTAATGCGCAAGAAGTACAGCAAGTTATTGCTCATGCCATTGGTGGTAATGTGCTAACTCAAACCGTTGAAGGCTTAGCAAGATACCCTATTTCTCTGCGTTTTTATCAAGATTTCCGTTCATCACCAGAAGCCATTGAACAATTGTTTTTTACCTCATCAAAAGGCGATATTATTCAATTAGCCGATATTGCAACCATTGCGATAAAACAAGGCCCAGCCATGATCAAGAGCGAAAATGCGCGCTTAACAGCAACCTTATTGATCGAGCCAAACCATGACGATATAAGCGCTTATATTGAACAGATTGAGCAACACATTAGCGAGCACATCACTTTGCCTGCTGGCTATAATTACCAATGGGCGGGACAATATGAGTATCAACAACGAGTTGCGAATAAATTACAATTGGTGATCCCACTAACATTAATATTAATTGTGATTTTACTTTACCTTAATTTTAAAAAAATGCGTGATGTGCTGCTGATTTTAACCACCTTACCTTTTGCCCTCATTGGCGGCTTTTGGTTGATGTACTTATTAGATTTTAAATTTTCAATTGCGGTCGCAGTTGGATTTATTGCTCTTGCTGGTGTGGCTATCGAGCTAGGAGTGATCATGATCGTCTATTTAAAACAGGCAATTATTGATGCTCAGCAAGACCTTAAGCCAAACCAAAACAGTGAACTAGTAAGGTTAAACTCAGCCGACTTAAGACAAGCAATAACTAACGGCGCAGCAAAACGCATTCGAGCAATTCTCATGACAGTTACCACCATAATCATAGGCTTAATCCCCATATTAACCAGCGAGGGTACAGGTTCAGAAATTATGAGTAGAATTGCCGCGCCTATGGTTGGCGGTATGCTCAGTGCCTTGATATTAACTTTGTTTGTATTACCCTGTGTTTATTTAATGCTCTATAAACCAAATAAATGCTAAGTACTAAACATACTCATTAATATTTAGGTGACGATAATTTAAGCAGAACAGAGCATTGTTCTAAGCTCAATTCTGCTTATTTTATTATTATTCACTAACTTCAATTCAATTTAAGTTAAGTTAAGTTAACGGATAAAATTATTACCTGATCAATCCCTCAACCCTCCCTTAAATACCGCACATAAATCAAATTATTATCAAAAAATCAGATAAAAATTCGTCCAAAAAACAGTTTATTACATCACGTTTATTATCATAAACAGTAGCAATGTGATGAATACAGATCAAAAATGATTTAATATGATACCAAGTGATCTTTATCGCTTACATAAAAAATCATAAGTAATCTTATTTACCTGTTTTTATAATAATTTAAAACTGAGAACAACCAATGAATATTAAAACAATATTAGCAACTACCATTTGCCTTTGGTCAATGGTAGGACTTACCGCCTGTGGCGGCGGGGGATCAACACCAGCTAGTGAAGAACAAGGAAGCACTGGCGGTGACAACACTGGCGGTGACAACACTGGCGGCGACAATACTGGCGGCGACAATACTGGCGGCGACAATACTGGCGGCGACAACACTGGCGGCGACAATACTGGCGGTGACAATACTGGCGGTGACAATACTGGTGGTGACAATACTGGCGGTGACAATACTGGCGGCGACAATACTGGCGGCGACAATACTGGTGGCGACAACACTGGCGGTGACAATACTGGCGGTGACAATACTGGCGGCGACAATACTGGCGGTGATAATACTGCACCAGTTGGACATATTGCCGGCACAGTGAGCTCTGAAGTAACAGATATTAACGTTTGCCAACTTTATCTATACGGTAGCGATGTAACAAACTTTGCTGATGCCTTTGATCAAAATCATGCCAATTTCAACTTACCATCCTCTCCAATTACCGGTACGGCGCCACTAAGTACAAGTACCATATCAACAAGTGGAGAATACCGTTTTGAAAATATTGACACTGGAAGTTATAAACTGGTTTTAAACTGCTTGGGTGGTCAAGATATTCAAGATGAATCTCAATTAGTTGATGATCCTATTCAATATGAAGGTCATACTATTCCAAACCCTAGCGGCATTACGCCAAACACCTTTTCAATTACAGTAACGGAAGCTGCAACTACCTATAACGATTTTGTTGATAGTAGAACTAAACCCGTAGTCGATAATAATGTTGATGTAGTTGTTAAAGCAGACATCACAGATCTTAACAGCCACAAAGCTGACCTACATGATATGTGGAGCACAATTAACCGAATAGCACCCAAAACTGGTGTTACTAATATTGACGGTTTAAAAGTAAATGTTGTTCGTATGTTAGGCGGGATAAATAAAAAAGTTGATGGCAAAAATGTACCAGACTTAGATTATGATATTGCCACTTATAATGAACAAACTAGCCAATACGAATATAATTTCCAACCATTAACTGATCGTATCGATGCTATTGTTAACAAGGGTAAAAACTTACATCAAATAGTGTTAGATCAGCCACCTTGGGCGTTCCAACACGGCCATTCTTTTATTCCAGATGAGCAGCCATACGACGGGGTTAGTTTTAAAGAAAGCCAACGAGTATCACATTACGGTAACTCATTACCACCAAAAGACAAGGTTGCTTATAACCAGTTTTTACAAGCAACAATGAATCACTTAATTTCTGTTTACGGGGAAAGTACTGTACTCTCATGGCGCTTTAGAATTGGTACTGAAATTGAAACACCGGATCATTGGTATGGCACAGAGCAAGACTTTATCGAACATTTTGCAAACTCAGTAAATGCCATACGTGCGGTATTGCCTAATGCCAAAATTGGCTTACATACACGTTCTCCTAACTTTGTTTACAAAAACGGTACCGTGACAAATTATAAAGGCGAGAAAATCAAATCTTTTGCTGACGCCTTAATTACCTATTGTGCTGACAACAATATTAAATATGATTTTTGGGGCTTAAGTGATTATCCATTTATTACCAATGCGAGTACGCGTGATCCAAAAACAAAATACGATGATTTTTTTAAACCTTTAGTTGATCATCCAAAATGGCAAGCGGGTACCACTATTGATATTGAAGAATATAGTGTTATTACCCGAATGGGATTTGTGGCACCAATTTATGCTTACATTACTTCAGATTCACCACAAGCTGACACTTTTAATGTCGCTTTAACCGATGAATTCTATCAAAATAACGTTAACCAAGTATTTCAATGGGGTTTACGTAATGGTGATAAACCTTGGCCAGTGGAAGTTTTTGCGACCATGTTTGGTAAACCTAGGATCAGTGCCGAAGTTAATACCGAAACCGTAGGTTCTATTATTGTTGCTGACTTAAACGATAATAATATCGAAGCGGTAACCTACCACTATGATCCAAAAAACTTAGAAGCAGAAAATGACCGTGACGTTAAGCTTGCTTTTAATGTTGATAAACCCGTAGGAACAACCTTTTATTACCGTAAAATACTCGCTGCACCTGAAAATCATGCTTTTTATAATTTTATGAAACAACCTTCAGCTGATAGCTGGTTAAAAACAGATGCAAATTATTATAACAAGTATGGCGCACCAAACATTGTATTGAACGAAACAGGTACTACACATTGGGAAAGTTATCAAAATCCAAAACCAATGGCTTGGACAGAATGGCAAAGTGCAACTACAGTTGCTCGAACTGACGATAAATCAGGATCACAGGTAAATATTAGCTCTGTTTTACCGCTATTCTCATTTGAAAAAACACAAATCAAATGGACCGCTAATTAACTTTTTCATATAACAGCCGTTTAGTTTGTTCAACATGGCACAAACTTAACGGCAACTCTAAAGTTAATAAAGTAACTTCAAAACTTGGTCTGTATCGTGATTTTTCACGATACAGGCTTCACAACCCGATATTCATTAGGACTATAGAGGTTAAATGCTCTACTTCAAGCTTGGTTCAATTAAGCGAGTAATAGCATTAATGTGGTCATCGCGGTCATTTAAGCAAGCAATATAATGATAAACTTCCCCGCCCGCTTCAATAAATACCTCACGGTTTTCAGCAACCAATTCCTCTAAGGTTTCTAAACAGTCGGCACTAAAAGCTGGGCTAATAATGGCCACATGTTTGTTACCCGCTTTAGCTAATTCAGCTAACGTGGCATCAGTGTAAGGCTTTAACCATTCCGCTTTACCAAAACGAGATTGAAACGTCATCACAAAGTCATCTTCATTCAATCCTAAGTTTTCAGCTAATAATCGGGTGGTTTTATGGCAAAAACAGTAATAAGGATCACCATTTTTTAAAAATAACTCCGGCATACCATGATACGAAAGTACTAATTTATCTGGCTTGCCATGTTCGGCAATATGCTCAGTAATTGAATTGGCCAATGCTTGAATATAGTCAGCTTGGTCATGGTAAGAACTAATAAAGTTAATACTTGGGATCCAGCGCCATTGTTGAACTTCTTTCACTACTGCATCAAAAGTTGAAGCGGTAGTTGGACCTGCATATTGTGGATATAAAGGTAAAATAACAATTTTACTCACCGCCGCTTGCTGAAACTTTTGCAAAGCGTGTTTAATACTTGGTTTGCCATAACGCATAGCAACATCAACTAAAACATGCTCGCCATATTGTGCTGTTAATTTTTCGGCAACTTTGTTTTTTTGCGCAAGGCTATGCACCATTAATGGTGAACCTTGATCGGTCCAAATACTTTGATAAAGCTTTGCCGATTTTGCTGGGCGAACGCGTAAAATAATACCGTGTAAAATCACCAGCCAAACTAACCGGGGAATTTCAACCACGCGAGGGTCAGATAAAAATTCACGTAAATAACGTTTTAATGCACTAGTTGTAGGCGCATCAGGGGTGCCTAAATTTGTTAATAAGACACCAATTTTTTTAGGTGATTGTTCACGGGTTTGTTGATGAATACTTTCATCTTGGCCAACAAATCGAGACATTTACACGACATCCTTAAGGTATTATTTACTAATTAGTGCGCTTTCTACTGCTGCTATAAATGCATCATCTGATGGCTTAACTTTACTATTAAAGTGTTGTACTTTTTGTCCGTCAGCAGAAATTAAATATTTATAAAAATTCCATTTTGGTGCTGTCGTTTGCTCTGCTAAATGAGCAAATACCGGATTAGCATCATCACCTCGCACAGCACTTGTTTCAAGCATGGTAAAGGTTACGCCGTAGTTAACAAAACACACTTCGGCGGTGTCTTTTTCATCATCTTCTTCTTGAAAAAAATCACCTGATGGAAAACCTATAACCACTAAACCTTGGTTCTGATACTTTTTATGTAAGGCTTCTAAACTTTTAAACTGTGGCGTAAAACCACAATTTGACGCCGTATTTACCGCTAATACCGTTTTACCTGCGGTTAACGTGCATAAATCAACGCGTTCAGATGAATGTAACTTGCGCATCGTTTGTTGAAAAAATGCAGGGCAACTGGCTGGTTTTTGTGTAATCGCTGCACTTGTTGGTGCGCTATGTTCGGGCTCCGCAGCAAAAGCTGTTGACCATGAAAAACATATACTAATAACTAACCCGTGTACTAATTTAATTGTCATGATCTTTTCCTTTTCAAATAATAATTAGGTTTAACAAAGCACCAAGCGATACAGCAGCTGTAAGTAGAATTCAATCCAACCAGCAACACGCACTAATTATTCAACAATAGTGTCAATAACAATATCAATTGGCGTACTGGTGTTTACCGCTATGTTATTTAATCGCCCTTGATAATCACCCGGTTTAATTCCTGGTGTACCTTGCTGCGAAATAACCGCAAACAAATGAACCTGTTCAAAATTACTAATTTTCACTTGTGGGTTCATCGCGCGGCTATCATCTAACACAATACGTGTAGGTAAATCACTCGCCATCATTTTAACCGCGGCTACCGGCATTCTTGGACCATCAGCAGGAATAGCATAAATGAATACGGTCTTATCGCCTTGTTCGATCAGTTTATTGTGTATTTTTTCTGATATCGCCACATTAACGGTTAAGCCAACAACTTCTTCCCCTGAACTTGGCGCTTGTTCTTGTGGTGATGCAACACCACTACCTTGAGCCAAACGGCTTTTCGCTTCATTAATTGCCTGCGTGATCGCAACCGTATTAACTGACTTATTTGCCTCAAGCACAATTTGCCAATAATCAACCGCGGCTTGATAATCCGCTTCACTAAAGGCATGCATGCCTAACAAAATGTTTGTTGAGGCGTCCGTCGGATCTAAAGCTAAAGCTTGCTCAATTAAAGCATTAACTTCCGGTGTTAATTTTTGCCCATGCTTATAATAAGCCGCTTGCGCTTTTGCCCCCACTAAATCGGCAACAACACCTTCAATTTCAATAGATTTATCAAAGGCGGTCATCGCATTTTCAAAACTACCTAAAGCCACTAATTCTTGGCCAAGCGCATACCAAAGCTCTGAGTTGTCTGGTGTAGCACTAAGTTGTGCTTTTAGTTGTTCAATTCGATTGATGCTTTCTTGCTGCTCTGGGGCTAAATTCGCATGTTGATCTTGCTGAATTTGTGGTTGTGAAAGCTGCTCAAAGGCACCAATTTTTTGATAAACCACAACACTAAACACTAAAACAAAAACCGAAATAACACTTGGCCAAATTACCGAAATTTGCTGCTTCATTTTTACCGTATTGCTATGTGCTTGGTTTTCTTCCATGTCTTGTAAAAAGCTTTTATCTAGCTCAGCAACTAAATATTGATAATTTTCTTGATCGATTTTTTCTTGCAGAAAATCACTTTCAATTTCTGCTTTATGTTCGTGATAAAGTGTTTTGTTGGTGTGATCGCGACTGTCTTGGTCAATATCATCTTTTTTAACTTGGCTAAGATAATGCCCCCAAATAATCAGTAAGATCAGGAGAATAAATACAACGAGGGTAATAATAACGGCCATGATTTATTTGTCTTTTAAAAATTGTTGAAGTTTTTGCTGTTGCTGGGCAGATAATTGTTTTTCTTCAATGGCTTCCGGTTTTTTACGTAACACTAAAAACATGACGACACCACCAATTAACAATAAGCCAATTGGTCCATACCAAAGAATATAAGTTAACGACGACACTTGCGGACGATATAAAACAAAATCGCCATAACGTGCCACCATGTAATTAACAATTTCACTATCAGCCTTGCCTTCATTAAGCATGGTATAAACTTGTGCTCTTAGATCGATAGCAATTTGTGAATTAGAATCGGCTAAGTTTTGATTTTGACATTTAGGGCAACGTAACTCTTTAACTAAAGCTTGATAGCGATCTTTTGTTACCTGATCTTTAAACTCGTAAGTATCAACTGGGCTAGCAACAACTAACCAGCTAGCTAAACAGCCAAAAAATAAGGCTAATAGTGATTTTTTCATCTTTTATCCTTGCCCTTTCTGTGCACGTTGCTCTTGTTCTATTAACTGAATCAAAGGTTCAAATTCTGTTTGCCAAACCTCTTCCGTGACCGCACCTTGAAACCGTTTACGAATAACTTTGTTGTGATCAACCACAAAGGTTTCTGGTGCGCCAGTTACCCCTAAATCTCGGCTTAATTGGCCTAGAGGATCAAACACAGAAAATTCATACGGATTACCTAACGTTTTTAACCAGTTAATTGCAAGTTCGCGATCATCTTGATAATTCACACCATAAATTTTTACCCGACCTTCTTTCGCAAGTTTGATAAAAAATGGGTGCTCGTAACGACACGTTGGACACCAAGTACCCCAAACATTAAATAATAAAATTCCCTCAGCTAGATCGGCTTCGGTCACTAAATGCGTTTCACTATGCACTTCGCTTAAATTAAAGCTTGGTAATTTTTTACCCACCAATGCCGATGGCATCGCTTGTGGGTTTAAAAACAAACCTCGATATAACACCACCGCTAAAACAACAAACAAAACAAGCGGGATAAAACGAATGATTTTATTCATCACAACTACCTAAAATTTTCTATTTAATTAAACTTTAACAGCGGATGTTTCACTGCTAGTTGATGAACTTTTTACGGCTTTTCTACGACGGTAACGTTTATCTAAAATCGCTAAAAAGCCACCAAAGCCCATGAAAATTGCGCCTAACCAAACCCAACGGATAAAAGGTTTATAATGAACCCTTACCGCCCAAGCACCGTCGTTAAGTGGATCGCCCAAGGCAACATAAATATCACGTAAAAAGCCCGCATCAATACCGGCTTCTGTCATGCCCATGGTTTGCACTAAATAAGTACGACGCTCTGGTGTTAACAGGGCAATAAAATCACCTTGTTCTGACACTTCAATTTGACCTTGCTCTGCACTGTAATTAGGCCCTTGAACATTTTTAATACCATTAAATTGAATGTCGTAGCCTTCAACGTTAATTGACTCACCCACCGCCATTCTGACATTAATTTCTTGCTCATAAGACGACACTAACGTAACACCAACAATAGTAATTGCGATACCAAAGTGTGCAAATGTCATACCTAAATGGCTAATACCAACACGAGAAAAGTTAAAGGCTTGGCTTTGATTGTTAGTGGCTAAATTGTGGACATCTTTTAGCACCACTAACGCAACCCAAGTAGCTAAGATCATGCCCATCGACACTAATAAATCAAACTCACCACCATAAGCTAATGGAAATAACAAACCAAAAATCACACTAGCAATAGACACTTTACTCAGTTGCTTGCGTAATTCACCTTGCTTGGCTTTTTTCCAACGAATTAATGGTCCAATCCCCATCACTACAAACAAAATGCTCATAATTGGCACAAAAACAGCATTAAAATAAGGCGGTCCCACAGACATTTTACCTAGCCCTAAGGCGTCAACAAATAGTGGGTAGAGTGTGCCCAGTAAAACACTCACTGCAGCAACCACTAAAATAATATTACAAACTAATAATGCCGCTTCACGTGAATACAGAGAAAAACGGCTAAAACTGGCTACGCTTCTTGCTCTAAAAGCAAATAAGGTTAACGAGCCGCCAACAGCAATGCCCAATAATAACAAGATGAAAACACCTCGCGATGGATCAGCCGCAAACGAATGCACAGAGGTAATCACCCCAGAGCGTACTAAAAAGGTACCTAATAAACTCAAACTAAAAGCAAATATCGCTAATAATACGGTCCAATTTCTAAATGTGCCGCGTTTTTCAGTTACCGCTAAAGAATGAATTAATGCTGTGCCTACAAGCCATGGCATAAATGAAGCGTTTTCAACGGGATCCCAGAACCACCAACCGCCCCAGCCAAGTTCGTAATATGCCCACCAACTACCAAGCGCAATCCCTAAAGTTAAGAATATCCATGCCGCTACTGTCCAAGGACGTGACCACCTAGCCCAAGCCGCATCTAACTTGCCACACATTAAGGCAGCAACAGCAAATGCAAACGCCACAGAAAAACCAACATAGCCCATGTACAACATAGGTGGGTGAATAATTAAGCCAATATCTTGTAACAGTGGATTTAAGTCGCGCCCTTCAGCTGGCACCATAGGCCACAAACGTTCAAAAGGGTTAGAGGTTAATAAGGTAAATAGCATAAAACCTAGCGCTACCATGCCCATAATTGCCAGTACTCGGGCAACAAATTCTTGTTCAATTCCCTTACTAAATTTAGCGACAGCAAAAGTCCATGCGGTTAACGAAAACACCCAGAGCAATAATGAACCTTCGTGTCCGCCCCAAACGGCGCTAATTTTAAAATAATAAGGTAATAAGCTATTTGAATGGCCGGCAATATATTTAACGGAAAAGTCATCTTCAACAAAGCTATAAGCTAAAATCACTAAACTCATTGCCGTAAAAGCAAACATACCAAACGTGAGTGGTTTAGCATAAGCGGTTAATTTGGAATTTTGGCTATAAACACCAATCAGCGGAATAATACTTAAGCAAACAGCAAAAGCTGTGGCAACAATAAGCGCAAAGTGCCCTAACTCAGGGATCATGAAGTTCTCCGAAAACGTATGTAAAGATGTTGAGTAGCCGCGATACGCTTAACCACAAAACTGACTAAGAAAATGAGCTATTATCTTACTAATAACAGCGTATTTACCGTTTCATTTCCCTAGTTTTATTGCGCATGATTCTATCACTAAGTTGTCATATTAATCATTAACTGAATCAGGGTTTTTAAACGTTATTAATAAGAAAGTTGATTTAAAATAAGCAAATAACAGCAAGGTTAATATTCATGTGAAGGCGCAAAACCTTTATAGTATTATGTTTATCTGTATCAATAAAATCATAAAAAATTTTTGCTAGCCTTTGCTTAACCTAGTTAACGCGCTCAAATTTATTGTAACAAACCGTTATAATTTGCCTTAACAGGCAGCTTTGTTAACGATTTTATTGTATTTTTTGCTATAGTCTGCCGACTGAAATTTTTAGAAGTGATCATTTTTTGTTAAAGCCGAGTAATGCCTTATTAAGTGCTGATAAATTAACCTGTATTCGAGAGGAGCGGATCTTATTTGATGAGCTCTCTTTCGACATCTGTGCTGGTGATATCGTGCAAATTGAAGGTCAAAATGGTGCCGGAAAAACCAGTTTATTAAGAATACTGGCCGGGCTTTCTGCCCCTTATTCTGGCCAAGTATTATTAAACCAAGCGCCGCAACCAAAAAATATCAGAGCATGTCGAGAAGAGTTTCACCAACAGCTCACTTATATTGGCCATAATCCTGGCATCAAAGGTGAAATGAGCGCACAAGAAAACCTTGAGTTTTATTTATCGTTACACGGCTTAGATAGTCAAAAAACCGAAAGCACCTTAGATAAAGTGAACCTAACGGCTTTTGAAGATAGTTTAGCTTCACACTTAAGTGCTGGTCAGCACCGCCGCATTGCGCTTGCCCGTTTATGGCAAAGTAAAACGCCAATTTGGATTTTAGATGAGCCCTTTACCGCCATTGATAAACAAGGGGTAAAAAACCTTGAATCACTTTTTGTTGAACATGCTCAACGTGGTGGTTGTGTAATTTTAACCAGCCATCAAGATTTAACAATTAGCGCAGCTAATTTTAGAAAAATTCAACTCGCATATAGGTTTTATTAATATGTCCAAAACCATGCCTAACCTTACTGAGCTGAATTCATCAAACTTGCCTTATCGCAAAGCCTTTATGCTGTTTTTAAAGCGCGATTTAATGATCGCTATTCGCCATAAAGACGACATGCTTAATCCGTTATTATTTTTTGTTATTGTGGTAACTTTATTTCCGCTTGGTATCGGGCCAGAAGCAAATACCTTATCTCGAATTGCTCCCGGAATAATTTGGGTTGCGGCGTTATTATCGTCATTATTATCGCTTGATCGTTTGTTTAAAAGTGATCACAACGACGGTTCTTTAGAGCAAATGTTGTTAAGTCCACAGCCCGTGTTTATTTTGGTATTAGCCAAAATTATTGCCCACTGGCTGATCACCGGCTTACCCCTAATTATTATCGCTCCTTTACTCGCGGTTTTATTACATTTACATGAAGCCAGTTATTTTGCCTTGTTTGTAACGTTATTAATTGGCACACCAATATTGAGCTTTATCGGTGCGATAGGTGCCGCATTAACCGTCGGCATAAAAAAAGGCGGCGTATTATTAAGTTTGATTATTTTACCGCTATATATTCCAGTATTGATTTTTGCCACTAGCGCTATCGACACCGCCGCAATGTACTTACCCTATGGTGGGCAACTTGCTATAATTGCGGCGATTTTTGTTCTGGCGCTAACCTTAGCCCCTTTTGCTGTAAGTTCAGCCTTGAAAGTGAGTACCAACTAAAATGTGGAAATGGTTACATCCTTACGCTAATCCTGAAGTGTCATATAACTTCGCCAAAACCTTAAAACCTTGGTGTTTCGGCCTAGCTGCTATTTGTTTAGCTATTGGCATTGTTTGGGGATTATTATTTGCCCCTGCTGATTACCAACAAGGTAATAGTTTTAGAATATTTTATTTGCATGTGCCTAGCGCTATTTTATCGCAAGGAATTTATTGGGGTATGGCGATAGCCGCTTTAACCAGTTTAGTATGGCAAGTGCGTTTAGCTGATGCTTCATCAGCCGCATTAGCACCTATTGGTGCTGTCTTTACTGCTATTGCACTAGTAACAGGCGCTGCTTGGGGCCGACCAACGTGGGGCACATGGTGGATATGGGATGCTCGTTTAACCTCAGAATTAATTTTATTATTTTTATATTTAGGAGTAATGGCATTACACAATGCCTTTGATGATAAAACCCAAGCAGGCAAAGCCGCAGGCATTTTAGCGCTTGTAGGCGTTATTAACTTACCCATCATCAAATACTCTGTTGAGTGGTGGAATACTTTGCATCAAGGTTCTACCGTCTCACAAATGGGTAAACCATCGATCACACCAGATATGTACTGGCCATTTATCATTTGCTTTTTTGGTTTCACTTTTTTAGTTGCCGCCATTACTTGTGTTCGTTTTCAAAATGAGGTGTTAGCACGCAATAGCATGCGGCCTTGGGTTATCAACTTAGTATCAAAGGGGCTTAAATAATGCAATTTAACTCTTTTAGTGACTTTATCGCCATGGGTGGCCATGGCCTATATGTGTGGATTTCTTACGGTTTTAGCTTACTCAGTTTATTATTATTAGTGTTTTTTTCATTACGCAGTAATAAGTTAGTACGTGACAACATCCGCAAGAAATTAAAACGTGAAGAAAAACTCAAGCAAGCACATCAGAAACAGCAAGATCTTGAAAATAACCCGCTAGAGACTGAATTATGAACCCTAGACGAAAAAAACGCTTAACCATTGTCATTAGTATTTTAGCTGGCTTAGGCCTAGTTATTGGCTTGTTGCTATATGCACTGAGTCAAAATATTGATGTGTTTTTTAAACCTACTGAAATCTATCAAGGCAAAGACGATAGCGGCATTAAGCCATTAATTGGCCAGCGTATTCGTATTGGTGGCTTAGTGGTACCAGGCAGTGTTCACCGTGATGAAGACAGTTTAAAAGTGAATTTTAAATTAGCAGACATGAGAATGCCGATTGAGTTTCATGACGATGATATAACCGTGACAGTTAAATATGACGGCATTTTGCCGGATCTATTTCGTGAAGGCCAAGGCATAGTGGCAAACGGTGTACTGCAAGAAGGTGGTTTTATTGAAGCGAGTGAAGTATTAGCCAAACATGATGAAAACTATATGCCAAAAGAATTGGCCGATGCCGCGAAACAAAAGCATGAAAGCGCTGGTTATTAATCAAAGCTAATAACTTTATTACTTTCTTATCATCACCCGAAACAGCTAAACAGTGATGATAAGAAAGACACTCTTGATAAATTACGCCCGATAACCCCGTAAAAAAAACTGCACACTATTTTCTAAATACTCAGCTACTTCTTGGCTAGATAATGTTTCCGCTAAATTCAATTCTAAACGACACCAAGCTTCACCTTTAATCATACTAACAAACTGGACTGCCGCATGATTAGGGTTGGCAATTTGGTACTCAGCTAAGTCGGAAATTCTCACCATTAACTTGGTCATTTCCCCAATAAGTTTTTCAGGCCCCGCTTGATAAAACAACGCCGATAACTGCGGATAGGTTTTAGACTCAAAGGCACAAATACGATGTACCGCTAAAGCTTCTTTGGAAGAAATTAAAGCGAAAAATCGCTGTGCTATCGTAAGTAAGGTTTCATAAGGATTAGTTAAGTCAACCTCAGATAAAACATCAAATTGATTTTCATGGCACTTTTGAGTAATAGCGGCAGAAAACAACTCTTCTTTATTACCAAAATGGCTATAAACGGTTTGTTTAGAAACATCAGAAATTTTAGCAATTAAATCCATGCTGGTAGCAGCGTAGCCTTGCTCAGTAAAAAGCTGCGTAGCCGCATCAAGAATTTGTTTACGCTTAGTTTCATTTTTTGTTCGCGTTCTGGTCATACTTGGACTTCACTATTACTTAGATTATTTTGTTGGTAGTAACATGGATATAAAGTCATCACAACCAGCAAAGCTACTCATTCTAACAAAATAAACTGGACAGTCTAGTTTGACTAAAATAGACTGCTAAGTCTAGTTAATATTTAGGCAATAATATTTATGACTTTTATTTTTACCAAGCAGCCAACTTCGCTTTTTTTTCTCTCACTTCTGGCTGTCGCAACATTCACTTTATCGGCTTGCTCTAAACAAGCCGAGGCTGAAAAAGTCAGCTATCACCATGCGGCCGAAATTATCACGATAACACCGGTAGAAAACTACCAAATTACTCGCCAATACATAGGTGAAATCACCAGCAAACAAAGTACCGGATTAAGTTTTGAGTTTGGTGGGAAGGTTGAAAGCTTACATGTAGACAATGGTGATCAGGTGAAGCAAGGCCAAAGCTTAGCAACACTAAACACTAATTTATTAGAACTTAAAAAAGCCGAAATTGAAGCTGAAATTAACCAAACACAAGCGCAACTCAACTTAAACCAAGCCAACCTTAAGCGCTTAAATGCTCTTGATAAAAAAGGCTTTGCTTCTGAGCAAAGTTTAGATGAATTAAACACCGAAAAAACGGTGTTAACTGCCACCATAACAAAGTTAAAGTCAGTACTAGCGAGTGCGGAATATCAATTATCACAAAGCAATATTATTGCGCCATTTAACGGCACCATTACTAAACGTTTTTTTAATATTGGTGAATTAGCTCCCGCCGGCAGTCCTGTTTATCAACTGATAAAAAGTAATGATGAACAAATCAACTTAGGCATTCCAAGTAAACTTGCCAATAGCTTAAAGCTTAATGAAACCTTACAGCTTGAGCTTAATAACCAACAAATTGAAGCTACTATTTTAGCGATTGGTCAGCAAATTAATCCTCAAAATCGCACCGTCAATATTCGTTTATTACCTGAGCAAAACATCGCATTTTTTAATGGCCAACTTGCTAAAGTGAACATTAACGAAACCTTAGAGCAAGTCGGTTTTTGGCTGCCATTAAGTGCGTTAACCGACGGTATTCGTGGCCAGTGGAATATATTTACGGTTATTGGCACCGAGCAACCCGATTTATTTGAAATTCATAAACATACCGTGAATGTTTTATACAGTAATAAACAACAAGCCTTTGTTACCGGTTTACCAGCACAGCCACAACAAATTGTTGCTAGTGGTTTACAGCGTTTAGTTGCCGGACAACTGGTCAGAAAAGCACAACTGAGCCAAAACGCCCGCAGTGAGGAGCAACAATAATGATCCGCTCATTTGTTAAAAATGGCCGATTAATGTCGTTGATGATCGCTTTATTGGTTGTTTCTGGTTTTGCTGCTATTTCAACTTTACCGCGAACTGAAGATCCCCATATTACCAACCGTATTGCCACGGCGATCACCCAATTACCGGGTGCAAGTGCTGAGCGTATTGAGGTATTAATCACCGAAAAAATAGAACAAAAATTACGGAAATTACCTGAAATAGACTTGATCACCTCAGTATCACGACCAAATATTTCGGTTGTGCAAATTAAATTACATGATGAAGTTGTTGATACTAAGCCTATATGGTCTCGCGTACGTGACTTATTAAATGATGTGACCCCAAGCTTTCCACAAGGCACTATTTCACCTGTATTAGAAGATGATCGTGGTTACGCTTATACCCAATTATTATCGTTAAGTTGGCAGGCCAATAGCGCCGTTGATATTGCCATGTTAGGCCGCTACGCCAATGAGTTACAAAACCAATTAAAGCAAGTTTCAGGGACTGAAATCGTCTCGATCTATGGTCATGGCCAAGAAGAAGTATTAGTAGAAATAGATCCTAGCTTAAGTGATCAGTTACAGCTGTCCGCTGGCACTATTTCACAATTAATTGCCCAAGCCGATGCGAAAGTATCTGCTGGCCAATTGATCAATGCTGATAATCAAATGCAAGTAGAATTAACAGGTGCCTTTGATAATGTTCAACGCATTCGCAATATTCCAGTAAAAACGAATTCATCGAACTCGTTATTAACTTTAGGTGACATTGCCAACGTTGAAAAAACACTGACTTGGCCGGCTAGCGAAATAGCGTTAGTGAATGATCAAGCTTCAGTTATTGTCGGTACTCGCATGTTACCCAGTTTGCGAATAGACAAATGGACAGTGCAAGTTCAAGCCGCTATTGCTGATTTTAAAAAGCAATTACCTGATCATATTGAGCTCGAAGTTTTATTTGATCAAAACAGTTATACCGAAGCGCGTTTAGGCGATTTATTATCAAATATTACCCTAGGTTTTATCCTGATCTCTGTGGTGTTATTACTTACCCTTGGATGGCGAAGTGCCGCCATTGTCGCGATTTCGTTACCCTTAACCGTACTGTTTACCTTAGCCGTGATGAATATTTATGGTTTGCCTATCCACCAAATGTCAGTCACTGGTTTAGTAGTTGCGCTTGGCATTATGGTAGATAACGCCATTGTCATGACAGACACTATTCAAAAACAGCGGCAACTGGGTATGCGCAGGCTCGATTCAGTTAGCTTTGCCGTCAAACACTTATGGGTGCCATTATTAGGCTCCACTATCACCACCATTTTAGCGTTTATGCCAATTGTCGTGATGCCTGGGCCGGCTGGTGAATTTGTTGGTGGTATCGCGTTAAGTGTAATTTTTTCGTTAGTTGGCTCTTATATTATCTCTCATACCATTGTTGCCGGTTTAGCTGGACGTTTTTTACCCAAAGGCTCTCCTAGTTCAAGCCACTGGTATAATACAGGTATCGCGATGCCGAAATTAGCTAAAGCTTTTAGCCAAGTATTAACACTGAGTTTGCGCCATCGTAAAACCGTTTTAATTACTCTTTTTTGCTTACCTTTATCTGGTTTTATTTTAGCCAAACATTTAACCGAGCAGTTTTTTCCACCGTCAGATCGTGACATGTTTCAAATTGAACTTTTTATGCCGGCACAAAGTAGTATTTTAGCCACTGAAAAAGTCAGCCATGATATTAGCCAATTTTTATATCAACAACAGGGCATTGAAAAAGTACGCTGGTTAATCGGTAAAAATACCCCGTCATTTTATTACAATTTAATGCCAACCAAAGACGGCAGTAAAAATTATGCCCAAGCCATGGTAACCGCAAGCGACTTTGCTACGGCAAATAGGTTAATTCCTGACATTCAAAAAGCGCTTGATGACCAAATGCCTCATGCCCAAATATTAGTGCGTAAACTTGAACAGGGCCCGCCTTTTAATGCGCCCGTTGAATTACGTATTTATGGTTCAAACCTAGATACCTTAAAAGAAATTGGTGATGACATTCGCCGCTACATGAGTTTAACCGAAGATATCATGCATACCCGCGCAACTTTGCAACCAGGTACGCCAAAAGTTTGGGTAGAAGCTGATGAGTCGATGGCTGCCTTAGCGGGGCTAACCTTAACCGATATTTCAAACCAGCTAAATAGCCGCTTAACAGGCCTAACAAACGGTTCTATTATCGAAGCAACCGAGTCAATTCCTGTCCGTGTACGTCTTGCTAACAGCGACAGTAACGAATTAAGCAAGCTTGCTAATATCAATATTATTAGCCCTCAAGCTAGCGATCCAATTCCCTTAAGTGCTATTGCCAACTTAACAATAAAACCGAGCCGAGGTGCCATTCCCCATCGTGATGGGGTTAGAGTTAACGTTATTGAAGGTTATATTCGCTCAGGTGTATTACCTTCGATTGTACTAAATCGCGTCACGGATTTATTAACACAAGAAAACTATCAATTACCTGCCGGCTATCATCTCGAAATTGGTGGTGAGTCGGCGGAACGTGATCAAGCTGTTGGTAAATTATTAGCCAGTGTTGGTATTATTTTTACTTTGTTAATTACTGTGGTGGTACTGTCGTTTAACTCGTTCCGCTTAAGTATTATTATCTTTTTATCAGCAATACAATCCGTCGGCTTAGGCTTATTAACCATTTACCTGTTTGATTACCCTTTTGGCTTTACCGTGATCATTGGTTTATTAGGGTTAATGGGCTTAGCGATTAATGCCGCGATTGTGATCATTGCTGAATTAAAATCTGATGTTAATGCCGTAACCGGTGATAGCAAAGCAATTATAAACTGCGTACAAAGCTGTACTCGCCATATTAGCTCAACCACCATAACTACTGTCGGAGGCTTTTTACCTTTAGTACTCGCCGGCGGAGGTTTTTGGCCACCGTTTGCCGTCGCTGTGGCTGGCGGTACTGTCTTGACGACTCTACTGTCTTTTATTTTTGTGCCGGTCGCGTTTTCATTATTTAGCCAGCGCAATGCCTTTGAGCAAAGTAAACAAACAACCTTGGTATAAAAACAATTAAACGGCAACTGAGCTGATGGCTGAGTTGCCGTTTACACTAATCAAGATCTGAAAGTGTAGGCAAGGCCGCAAAAGCCCCTTTTTGTTGGCAGGTAAAGGCGCCACATTGACTAGCAAATTGTACCGCCTGTTTAACTTTTTCTGCATGTTGAAGACCATACTCTAACTCATGTTTTTCGACATTTTGACTAAAATGCCACAAAAACCCGGCCAGAAAACTATCGCCTGCGGCTGTGGTATCAACTGCCGTAATACTAGGTACTGTACTAAATTCACAATAGTGCGAGCACAGCATTTGTATTTGATTGGCGCCGTCAGTGATCAACACAAGTTTAATCCCTAAGGCGACAAGATAAGTTAAATATTCCTGATAACTCATCTTATTTTTTTCCGCTAAATATAGCGCTTCATCTTTACTTAATTTGACTAAGTCGCTAACCATTAAACATTGCTCTACCCGAGCAGGTAAGTCACTAACATCCTGCCATAACTGTTGACGTAAATTGACATCAAAGCTAACTAGCAGCTTATTTTTCTTAGCAAGCTCAAGCGCTGCTAAGGTATTATCATGCATGGCTTTTGTTGTTAAGGTATTAGAACAAAAATGAAAAATACTTAACCCAGGCCAATCAATATTTTCACTATCCGCTTCGCTATATTGGCAATCAGCGGTATTTTCACGATAAAAGTTAAATGACCTTTCACCGTCCTTATCTAAAGTAACCAAAACCACTGCGGTATTTGCTTTGGCAACCGTCACAGCATAGTCAAGATTAACCCCTTCGTTAACTAAAGACGTTCGTAGAAATTGACCAAAGTTATCTTCACTTAAACCACCCGCAAAGTAACTTTCCCCTCCAAGTTTGGCAAAAGCTACGGCCACATTAGCTGGTGCGCCACCCGCCATTGGACGATACAAAGATGCTTCGCTATCTGCAGGAATAAAGTCAACCAACACTTCACCATAACATAATAGTTTATTCATAAATTAACCTTACAAAAAAGCCCACCGAAATGGGCTTGTATTAACAAGAAATCAGGACAATTTAAAAGTCGTATCTAAAGGTCATTGATGTAGTACGACCATTAATAGTTCTTGCTCTGATAATATCATTAGCTGGTATTGAGCCTTCTTCTGCTTCGGTAATACCAACTGTATCAAAAAGGTTATTAACATTAAGTGACACAGTGAAGTTATCAGACAACAAATAAGAAGCAAAGGCATTCACTTGAGTGTAACCATCAAACTTTAAGTCGTTGTTATCTTGCGCGTAAGCATCGGTAGTACCAATTAAACTTACCCCTGTTGATCCTTGGTCAAAGTTATAACGAGCAATTAATGAATAAACAAAATCTGCTTGTCTTCTTGGCGTGTTACCAACAACATCTGGGTTAACGGCATCTTTAGTAATTTCAGCATCAGTCCAAGTAAAGTTACCGCGAATATCAAAATCACCTAAATAATAAGTACCTTCAAGTTCAATACCTGTAGCTTCATATTGGCGATCAAAAAACTTTTGGCTAGTTGCTTCAAAGTTTTGTTCTTCTGTTTCAGCCGTAAACAAAGTGGCAAATATAGACATGTTGTCATGACGATATTTAACACCTAATTCGAATTGATCCACTTCATCAACAGAATCTTGCTTCGCAACTGAACCATCAGCTCTAACTTTACCAAATAATAAGCGATCCGCATTAGCACGACCACCATGGCTCAAACGGGCAAACATCGCTAAATCATTATCAATTTGATAGTTAGCACCAATTGAATATGAGGTGTAGCTCCAATCATAATTAATAATTGATTGATTTGCGTTATCAGCAACTGCAACATTCTTTTCAGGCTCTGAAATAACGCCATCAAGATTCATATCAACCTCACTGGTTACCGCGCCAGCATAATAACCTGTCGCTTCACCGCTATCATGGCGTAAACTTAAATCAACGGTAAAATCATCAAACACTGACGAAATAGCAAGATAAGGTGCGCTAATATCATATTCAGCATTGTAGTTACGTTGACAACAATTTCCCCAAGCAGGCGTACCGTAAGCGTATAAACCATTGTCAGAAAAACTCGTGCCATCAGCGGCTGCAACATTTAATAAAGCGGCATTGTCACCTTTTACTTCCATTAAATAAGAGTTCCAAAGCCATGACATATCAATGGTTTGTGATGCTTTATAATAACCAGCGGTGATCACGGTATTATCAAGAGTTTTAGTTAATTTCATGTCATTAACTAACGAACCAAAATCGTTCATTTCAACATCAAAGGTATGAATTCTCATCACATTACCGTTAAAACTATCACCTGAAGAAGCACCGTTTGCGTAACTTAAAGTAGCACCATCGCCAGCAATACTTTCAGCAATATCACTAGCACTGCCAACTTCAGCAGGAAACGGAGCGATAAAATTACCGCTCACGTTTGAAATTCTAAAACGGTTTTCTACTTCCCAATCATTACCTAAGTCAAATACCGCTTCAACACCAAACGAGTCAACCATAGGGTTCATGCCATCACGCATATCACCACGACGTCGTTCGCCATCAGCCCCTAATGAAAGTGTTGATAAAAAGTTTGCTGAATGTGGTGAATCTTTTTGTGAATCAAAACCCGGTAATGAACTACCGTCAGATTTCATTGGCATAGGTAAATAACCAATACTCTTATCGTCTAAATGTTTGTAGTACAGACGAACATAACCATCGTTAAATTCTTTGGTTAAATTCGCTTTAATTTGGCCACCTTTATTCGCGGTATAACCAACATCTCTACCACCGTCGCCTTGACGTAAAAAACCACCAACATGAAAATAAGTTGAGCTGTTGATTTCACCGCCATATTCAAAATCAGTGCGTAAGCTGTCGTAATCAAGACCAAAAGTTGTTGAAACACTGCCCGCTTCAGAATAGCCATTTTTACTAATAACATTGATAATGCCACCTGGCGCATTACTAGCAACGGTAGAAGCAGAACCACCACGAATTGATTCAATAGTTTGCATAGTACTGTCTAAGCGTAAAAAGATATCCGCATTACCAAAGGCAATATCACCAAATTGTAAAATAGGTAAACCATCTTCTTGTAGCTGTAAGAATTTTGCCCCACCAGAGGCAACTGGCAAACCACGGACAGCAATATTCGCATTCCCTTCACCACCCGATGCTTCTGCACGAATACCAGGAATAGAACGTAATGCCTCTGCACTTGTTCTTGGTGTGGTAACTTCTAACTGGTCAATTGACAAACTACTTACTGAAACGCTTGAAGCCATAACAGTGGTTCCTTTAGGAACACCTGTTACAACGATACGCTCAAAGTCTAAACCTTTTTCTGCACTGGTTTTTTCTTCGGTTGTTTCCGCTGCACTTAAATTAGTACATACCGCCATAGCAAGTGCGCTTAACATAAATTTTTTATATTGAACTTGTTTCATTTTAACACCCCGTTTTCACTAATATTATTTATAGACTCTAGGTTCCAAATTTCACAGCTATTGTTAGATGCTTTTTTTAAAACCAAACTTAATCGATTAAGTTAATTGTTTATAATTACAGCTAATTTTGCAAGTTTTATTCGTGTTTTTTTTTAATAAATTTAATGTTTTTAAGTTAATACACTGATAAATATATAAATTTTTTCATCAATATTTTACGTTACGGTAACTCTTGTTGAGCAATTTGAAGCTCTGATGGATCTTTTATTAAATTGTAACTAGCCAGCACAGCTAATAATCCGGCAAAAATAGTCGCTAAATAAAAGCCATAAGAAACATGACCAAAAATATCACTAATGATACCCATTAATAGCGGTGCTATAGCGGCAGACAAGGCAGTAAAAAATAAAATGACACCGGCTACGGCGCCATGTTTTTCCATTGGAAAGCAGCTGATCCCTTTAGAATTAAGGGTTGGATAAATAACTGACATAAACAACCCAGATAAAGGTAACAACACAACAGCAGCCTTTACGCCATATATAGCGGTACCTAAATAACAAAGAAAAACAGCAAACGAAAACCAAAACATCACTTGTTGCCATTTAAAATGTTTTAATACCCAAGCACCTAAGAAACGCCCACCCGCACGTAAGGCAAAAAACACCGATAGTGCATAAGTGGCAAGCCAAATAAACGAGCCGTTATAATCCATTAATAAGGTTGGCATCCAAACATATATAGCCACCTCAGTAGCAACATAAAGCGCAACAGCTAATGAAAAGCCAATAGCATAAGGGTCTTTCATCACTTTTAGCGAACTTTTTAAATTAATTTGATCTGCCAGTTTTGATTGCCTAGCAGGATAATCGGTTTTTAATGCGATGATACATAACAACACACATAAAATGCCCGCCGCTATATAAAGATACTTCCACGAAACGCCAGAAACCAACAAATAGCTTACTATTGCTGGGCCAACCATAGCACCAACACCAAAAAAACCTTCAACCGTATTCATCGTAACCGTGTGTTCTTTACTGGTAGTAGAAATGTCACCAATCAAAGCTAACGCGCCGGTTTTAAACAAACCAACTGCAATGCCAACTAAACCAAGTAAAAAAAGAAAATAAAAAAATGAGCTACCGGCAGCAAATAAAAAACTGGCCGCTGAAAAAATAAGTAAACCAATAACAATTGTTGTTTTTCGCCCTAATTTATCCGCTAAATAACCTAAAAACAAACCACTAAAAGCAATAAAAATCATTGGGATATAATGAAAGGCACTCGCTTGCGTAAGGCTGAGTTGATAAGTTGTGATCAATTCAGGAATAATCACCCCGACCGCATCTGATGTCATAGCAAAAACAAAAAACATCATATAAGTTAACCACTTAATACGAAATAATGATGTTTCTGCGACATTATTATTGACTGGATTCATAAGTTTTACCTCGTGTAAATTAAATACCTAACAAGTAAACACCTAATTTTACTTACTATTTTTACCAATAAAGCGTAGCAAAAAATAGCGAACTAAATAAAATAATTAAATATTACTTGAAAAACTTTTCATCGTAGTAGAATATATAACTTAATCGATTAAGTATCAACTTAAAAAATTTTAAAGAGAATGCGATGAAAAACAATATTCAATTAATTACTTATGTAGACAGATTGTCGGGATCTAACATTAATGGATTAAACACACTTTTAAATAAGCAATTAAAGGGCTTGTTTTCTGGCATTCATCTATTGCCATTTTATTATCCCATTGACGGTAGTGATGCAGGCTTTGATCCGATCGATCATACCTTAGTTGATGAACGCCTAGGCACTTGGCAAGACGTGCAAGAATTAGGTGAAAATTATGATGTTATGGCTGATCTAATTGTTAACCATATGTCAGCTCAATCGCCTGAATTTCAGGACGTTTTAGCTAAAGGTGAGCAATCTGAATATTGGGATTTATTCCTCACTAAAGATAAAGTTTTTCCGAATGGTTTGAGTGATGAAGATCGCGAAAAGATTTATCGTCCTCGTCCTGGAAGTTGTTTTTCTAACTATACAGTAGCAGATAATAACACGGTTGAATTTTGGACAACCTTCACCAGTAATCAAATTGATATTGATGTTAACTCTGCCCGTGGCAAACAATACTTAACCGATATTTTGCAAACGTTTTCAAAAAACAACGTGAGTATTATTCGCTTAGATGCCGCTGGTTACGCCCTTAAAAAAGCCGGCACCAGTTGTTTTATGACTGAAGATACTTTTGATTTTATTAACGACTTAACGGTTAAAGCCAATAGCTTAGGCATTGAAACCTTAGTAGAAATTCATTCTTATTATAAAACTCAAATAGAAATAGCCAAGCGTGTTGATCAGGTTTATGACTTTGCCTTACCGCCATTAATATTGCATAGTATTTTTAATCAAAATTTTGATGCGCTAAGTCGCTGGCTCAGTATTTCACCAAGAAACTGTATTACCGTATTAGATACTCATGATGGAATCGGTATTATTGATGTTGGCCCAATGAATGGCCAAGCTGGCCTACTAACCGATGATGAAATTGATGCCTTAGTTGAAAAAATTCATTTCAATAGCCAAGAAGAAAGTAAACAGGCAACTGGCGCTGCTGCTAGCAACGTGGATTTGTACCAAGTTAACTGCACTTATTATGATGCACTAGGCCAAATTGATTTTGATTATTTAGTCGCAAGAGCCATTCAATTTTTTGCTCCTGGCGTACCACAAGTTTATTACGCGGGTTTATTATGTCATCCCAATGATATGGCACTACTTGAACAAACCAATGTTGGCCGAGATATTAATCGCCCTTATTTAAATCTTGATAAAATTGATACGTTATTAACTAAACCGGTAACACGTGCTTTGTTAAGGTTAATTAAAATCCGTAATCAAAGTAATGCGTTTAATGGTGAATTTAGTGTCAATTCTGAGGCCGGTGTTTTAACCATGGCATGGCATAACAATGACTGCAGCGCCACTTTAAACGTAAACTTAACAAACCGCAGTGCTGAAATAATATTAAACAGCCAAGGAATTGAAGAGAAGATAGAACTTAAGCACTTGCTAGAAAATTAATTTTAAAAATTAATCTCTTTTAGCAGCCCATAACACCTTGTTATGGGCTTTTTTATTTGTAAACTAACAGCTATTGCCCATAACCATTTGGTATGGAATAAGCTCGGTATGACGAGCATTGGCAATAAATAGCTCTGCGGCTTTTATTCCTTTTGCTTCACTGTTTTGATGTATAGTGGTTAACCTTGGATTAAATCGCGATGCTTCATCAATACCATCAAAACCAACAATGCGAATATCTTCGGGGATTTTCAAGCCTAAATCGATGGCTTCTTGCATAGCGGTTAGGGCGATTAAGTCACTCATGCATAATAAAACATTTGGTCGAGGTACCGACGTTAACGCCTCTTTTGCTGCAATACTAGCAAAGCGTTGACTACTTTCTGGAATATTCCAGATACGATCATGATTAAGTTCAACCCCCTTGTTGTCAATTGCACGCATATAACCCGTTAATCGTTGATGGGCTATCGAACAATGTACATCCATAGTCGGTGTGTCATAAACACGGCAAGTTAAATCTGTATCAAGTAAACGTAAACCTAAGATAGCAACATGATCTTGGGCTGATTTTATTGCTAAGTTAGCAATTTCATAGGCCGCGTTTTCATTATCGACATTAACTGAAGCATTACGCGCAATATCAAAATCAATAGTCACTACTTTTTTTGTGGTCGTTTTAAGTTGCTCAATTAATCGAGTATTACGTGGGCTACCATAACAAATAAAGCCATCAACAAAATCGGCAACCGCATTAATATTTTCGGCCTTACCTGAAAATAACAATAAGTTAATATTGTTTTTTTCTAAAATGGAAGAAACCCCTTTCATAAACTTGCTAGCTACTGGGTCTGACACCATATATTCAACGCTATCAGGTAACACTAAGGCAACAATATTAAATTTACCACGACGTAAAGATTGCGCCGCTTTATTCGGGCCGCTATAGCCTAACTTTTGGCAAGCGGCAAGTATATCATTGCGGCGCTTTTCGGATAATTGATCAGGACGGTTAAAGGCATTAGAAACGGTAGCATTTGAAACACCAAGCTCCTTAGCAATACTTTTTAACGTCCATGCTTTTGATTGAGACATATAATAAATTATCGATTAATGACTAAAATAAACTATTCCTATATTGTCATTTTTTTGATTAATTTAATACTATCAAACACACTTAATAAGCCATTTATATAATAAAGTATTGGTAATTATCAGGCATAAATTTATTCTTCTTCAGATAAAAAATAACCCTGCTTAATTTTATTAATCCGTTCAATATGTTTTAGGTGAGCTTTATGTGCGGCATAAGCAAATATTGCCACAATAATAATGGTAGGAATGCCAACAGATATTATCGTTAGCATCATAGGGTCTAAAATTTTTGATAACCATTCCATGGTAAAAATCCTTTTAAATTGTCTTCATAATGATCTTGTTCGGTGTTCCTTGTTCATTATAGCAGCTATTCTTCGAAATATGTGCCCCAGCCGTCATAATCTACTTGGCATTGTTTGGCTAGCTCATACATTTTTGTCGTTTCATCCGCTAAAATTTCATTATCTAACGGCTGCTCGGTTACAATATCAAAAGCAAATACTTTATCACCGTTTTCTAATTCAGCTTCTTCTGGCTCTTCAACTTCATAACCCATTTTAAAAGCCGTAATTGCCGCTTTTTCTAACAAGTCAAAATCAGGGCTAGCAAAATGATGCTCTATGGTGTGGTCAACTTCTTCATTACTACCATCTTCAAGTAATTCTTCGATTAACTCGTCACTGTGGGCTAACCAATGTTTTAATTCTTCATCAATCATGAGCGGCTCTATTTCTTCTTTTTAACAATTTTTTTATAAGGAGGGTAAGGATCACCCGTTTCGATACTGATCTGATTAATTTTTTCTAACATCTGATCATGGGTTTCATTGGTTAATTTTCGAATGTTATCACGGTTAGCATCCGTAATATAAATCGGCGGTAAAAATTCAATAATTAATTTACCGTTATTCCAACGATTTAATTTAATTTTGTTATGAATATTACTTAAACAAATCGGCACAATCGGCACATCGGCGATAGCAGCCGTTCTAAAAGCTCCGGTTTTAAATGGCTGTAAACCATGACCATTACTACGGGTCCCTTCCGGAAACAACCACACAGACATGTTTTTGTCTTTAATGTTTTTTGCTGTGATCGCGATGGTGTCCATCGCTTTTGAGGTGTTTTTACGATCAATCAGGATATTACCTGTCATCTTATACATAGGGCCAAAGAATGGGATCCACTGTAAACTTTTTTTACCGACACTGACGGTATGCGGACGCACAGCGGAACTAATAGTAAAAATATCATAAGTATTCTGATGATTGGCAACATATACCGCTGAACCTAATTTTTTCACTTCATCTGGAATTCTAACTTCTATGTCTAAACCTAATAACTTTGATACACGCCCCATAAATAAAGAGGTGTAATACACATTATTGGTACTACGTAGGCGAAAAAGAGAAAAAATACACGCGCCGGTAGTGATCAAGAGAAAAACAATAAATACAATGATGATACGGAAAAAAGCGATCAAAATAACATCCTAGAAAAAATCGTGGTCGCAAGTATACATGTAAATAATTAAATCACTAAATTTTACTGTTGATTTGGCAAAATCGTTCCGAGACCAACTTTCACTAAAATAAAAAACCTTGGTGCTGTTAAGCAACCAAGGTTTTCTCTCTCACAAACTAAGTGTGTATAGTGACATTCAATTTAAGGGTATAAATTAGAACTTAGCACCAACCCATAACCAAATTTTATCGGTATCAACACCACTATCACCGGCAGAGTACATAGCTAACTTAATACCACCTGAATAGTTTTTGTTAAATGATTTTCCGTATACCGCGTCAATTTCACTGCCTAAATCAGCACTACCTTCGTCGGCTGAAAAATCATGATAAGTAACCGCCCATTTACCACCAGCAGCCTTACCTGCAACTGTTACATAAATATCTTCTAAACCTGATGTTGGTGTGCTTGCAGCAAATACATCAGCAAAGCCATTAAATTTATGAGCTGTTGCTAATGGTGTTTGGAAGCCATACATACCGTTATCACTACCTAATAATTCATAACCTAAAATAGCTTTAACTTTATCAAAGCTATAAGCACCTTCTAGTTTTATATAATCAGCATCGTAGTCGCCATTTTCTTGGGTTGCGTACTCAAAAGCATATGATAATTTATCTTTAGCGCCAGTTAAGCTAACGCCATAAGTGTCAATTTCAGCACCACCATCTTGGTCTAATAAGTAGCTGTAACCGACTAATTTACCAACTGATGTTTTATACGAAACATTAATTAAGTGATCACTTGAATCGGCATCCGCAAGCTCACCTAAAATACGGTTACGTTTACTAATATATGAATAACTGGCGTTTAATTTATCACTTGCCGCATACGAAAATGTTGCTGCATCAAAGGTTTGGCGATCTTGTCTCCAGCCAACGTGACCAACAAAACGGTGACCATCTAAGGTAATTACTTGGCGACCAACTTTGGCAGTAAATTTGTCTTTTTTGTATTGTACAAACGCTTGATCTAACTCTGTTGTTTCTGGATCTAAAATCACTGAATCAGTTGTGTTACCTGAATCCATAGGGCCAAATTTATAGTCATCCATACCCGCTACAACACGTGAATCTTCAAATTCAATAACAGCAGAAAAGTTATCTACCGTAGCCGTTTGGTATGTTAAACGTGTACGTAATGTTAATGCATCAGCATCTTTAGCACCCTGATCAACATTTTCATAACGTAAGTTCATATCTAACGTTGCTTTGGCTGCGTTTTCTTCTGCTTGTACGGTAACCGCAGCACCTGCTAAACATAAAGTAGCCATAGCAATTTTTGATAATGAGAAAGTTTTAGTTTTCATGTTTAATTTTCCTGTTTTTCTATTTTTAAAGTTTTAAAATTTGGTTTTGTTAAATAATTCAATAAGGTTACGTTAAGCGACTTCAGACGACTTTTCTTTGCTCTGGGTCACTTTTTTTTTATCTTTTGGCGAAATAATTTCTACTTTGCGTTGTTTTTCATATAAAAACTCTAATACCCCTGAACGGTACTCGTTATATTGAGGATCTTTAGCAAGCGTAATACGGTTTCGAGGACGCGGTAAATTAACTTCCATGATTTCACCAATTGTTGCTGCTGGGCCATTAGTCATCATGACAATACGATCGGATAACAATACCGCTTCATCTACATCATGGGTGATCATGATGACGGTATTGTTAAGCTCATCTTGTATTTCCATTAAAGAATCTTGCATATGAGCACGGGTTAACGCATCTAATGCACCAAAAGGTTCATCCATTAATAATATTTCTGGTTGCATTGCTAAAGCACGAGCAATACCAATACGTTGTTTCATACCGCCTGAAATTTCATCAGGACGCTTGTGCATTGCATGTTCCATATGTACCAAACGTAAGTTGTGTTCAATCCACTCTTTCTTTTCGCTAGCATTCATGGTTTTCGCAAAAACTTGATCAACTGCTAATTCCACATTTTGATAAGAAGTTAACCAAGGTAATAACGAATGGTTTTGGAACACAACCGCTCGCTCTGGGCCTGGCTCTGTTACTTCCTTGTTATTTAATAACACGCCACCTTTGGTTGCTTGATATAAGCCGGCAACCACATTTAGCACGGTAGATTTACCACAACCTGAATGACCAATTAATGAAATGAACTCACCTTTTTTAATTTGTAAGTCAACATTTTTTAGTGCGGTAAAGTCTCCCTTAGGGGTTGGGAAAACCATGTCTATTTTACTAATGTTTAATAATGTACTCATTGTTTTGTCCTTATATCCTAAGATTATCTTTCTGCACTAGCTTTGTCCCAAGAGACAAACATTTGAATTTTTTGCATTAAGCGGTCAAGCATAAAACCGATAAAACCAATCACAACTACAGCGGTCATAATGCGACTTAACGAATCTGAACTACCGTTTTGGAATTCATCCCAAACGAACTTCCCTAAACCTGGATTTTGCGCTAGCATTTCCGCGGCAATTAACACCATCCATGCAATACCCAGTGATAAACGCATACCGGTAAAAATGGCTGGAATTGCAGCTGGTAACACAATTTTTTGTACATGCTTTAAGCGTGGTAAACGTAATACTTGGCTTACATTCACCCAATCCTGATTAATAGCAGCAACACCAACAGAAGTATTAATTACCATTGGCCACAAACAACACAGAGTTACCGTGATCATTGAGTTAACAAACGATTTAGCAAACATTGGGTCATCTGAGGTATAAACAGCACTCACCACCATAGTCACTAAAGGTAACCAAGCTAACGGTGAAACCGGTTTAAATACCTGAATAATGGGGTTAATAGCCGTGTTCAAATTTTTACTTAAGCCTACCGCTATGCCTAACGGAATGGCGATAATAGCAGCAACAATAAAACCACTAGTCACGGTAATTAAGCTGGTAAAGATCTGATCTAAAAATGTTTCTTTACCAGTATAAGTACGCTCTTTAGGAACATAATCAGGGTCTTTAGCCATACGTTTAGCATTACGCTCTTCTTGGCGAATATAAAAAGCGTCTGCTTTTTCGCGCTCTGCTACATGTTCGTCATAAAGATTGACCATTTGAGATGCTACCGCAGATGGTCCTGGGAATTTACCTAATGAGGTATCAATACTGCTTGCGGTTAATGTCCATAAGAATAGAAAAACTGCAATTCCTATTAATGGTAACAATACCGGTTTGGCATTATTGGTGTAAAAACTCATCAGTCCTTTAGCTAGGCTCATATCAGAACCTCCTGCGATTAGTTTGTTGATCAATGTGGTCATCACTATGTTCCTTATGCGCAGCATTACACTACGCAGTACTACTTATTCTCTTAATTACTGGGATTACTAAAGTATTTCTATTAAAGCTTGTCGCCTGCTTTTAAGCCGATAGCAAATTTGTTGATATACTCGTTTGGTTTGTTACCGTCATAAACAATGTTGTCAATAAAGTGTGTTTGTGGTTCGCGGTAACCGTCTTCATCCATCACTTCAATAAAATCACTTGCCGGCATTAATTTATCTTCAACTAATGACTTAGCAGCGGCTAAATAAATGTCAGGACGGTAAACTTTTTTCGCCACATCTTTGTACCAAGAATCAGGCATGTCATCGCTAATTTGTCCCCAACGACGCATTTGTGTTAAATACCAAATCGCATCAGAGTAATAAGGGAAAGTGGCGTTGTAACGGAAGAATACGTTGAAATCTGGTACTTCTCGTTTATCACCTTTTTCGTATTCAAAGGTACCTGTCATTGAGTTAGCAATAACGTCATAATCAGCACCAACATAGTTAGATTGTGATAAGATTTTTACTGCCGCAGGACGGTTTTTGTTGTTCTTTTCATCTAACCATTTAGCCGCACGGATAAGTGCACGTGTTAAACGAATAGTGGTATTTGGGTATTTTTCAGTAAATTCTTTTGATAAACCAAACACTTTTTCAGGGTTATCTTTCCAAATTTCGTAATCGGTAACTACAGGTACACCAATACCTTTAAATACCGCTTGTTGGTTCCAAGGTTCACCTACACAATATCCATAAATGGTGCCTGCTTCTAAGGTTGCCGGCATTTGTGGTGGTGGAGTTACAGACAGTAACGCTTGCGCATCAATTTTACCTGAGGTATCCCCTTTATGAGGTGCATAGTAACCTGGGTGAATACCACCAGCCGCTAACCAATAACGTAATTCATAGTTATGCGTAGATACTGGGAATACCATGCCCATATTAAATGGCTTACCGGCATCCGCATATTTTTCAATAACAGGTTTTAACGAGTCTGCTTTTATTGGGTGAACTGGGCGTCCATCTGCCATTTTAGGAATGTTTGGCTTCATTTCTTTCCAAACATCATTTGATACGGTAATCGCATTACCATTTAAATCCATTGAAAATGGCGTCACGATTTCAGCTTTTGTACCGTAACCAATCGTCGCAGCAATAGGTTGGCCTGCTAACATGTGAGCGCCATCTAAACGACCATCAATTACGCCATCTAATAAAACTTTCCAGTTGGCTTGCGCTTCAATAGTTACGTATAACCCCTCGTCTTCAAAATAACCATTTTCATAAGCAACCGCGATTGGTGCCATATCAGTTAATTTAATAAAGCCGAATTTTAATTCTTCTTTTTCTGGGTAACCTAATTCCGCGGCTGTTACAGCACCTGAAATTAATGAAGTAGTAAAACAAGCACCTGCAATTAAGGCATGACATACGTGTTTATTTATTTTGTTGAAATGTTTCTTAAGCATTTTTTTCTCCAAATAAAAAAGCCCACAGCAACCCTGAAAAAATTTTCCAGTTACTGTGGGCTTCAATGCCAAACTAATAAATTACTACGTCTTTGCAGTTCGATTAGTTTTAATAAAGTTAAATTGTGTTGATAAGCTCAGCTTATCGGTTTTCTCATTTTTCTTATTATCCCGCTGTTGGGTTAATAATGAATTTTGTTCGTATAGTATAATACAGAATTGATGCCAAGTTTAAATAACCATTACAAAACAATAAGTTAAATGATTACACCACTTAAATACACAATATCGGTGCAAATAAGTTGCCCCAGCGTTATTCGTACTTACTATTTTGGTGCATAGTATTTTGGATTAGTCGATATTAAGAGCCATTACGTTATCGTCTTGATATTTTTCTCACCTAATACGATTATCAAAACAAAATAGAGTAAAACAGCTTTTTGCTTTATGATGAATACTGACAATAAAAAAAGGAGCAGTTATGAAAAAATCGACATTAGTTTTCGGAACACTTTTAACATGCACTATCCCATTCACCTCTCTTGCCGGTGTTGTCAGTTCAACAACTGTAATTGAGCAACAATTATCAACGATTAATAAACAAAACATCCTAGCGATGATTGATAGCGCTGAAGTACAAAAAAAACTGGTTGAATTAGGTGTTAATGCAGCAGATGCAAAAGCACGTATTAATAACTTAACTGACGTTGAATTAGCCCAGTTAAACCAGCAAATAAATGATGCACCAGCCGGTAGTGGTATTGTTGGCACCATAGTTACCGTTTTAGTTGTTGTTGCAGTATTAGATTTATTAGGTATTACTGACGCTTATACTTTTATCGAACCTATTTAACCGATATTGCCATTAATCAGTCTATCCAATCGTGGGTATTATAATGAAAAAAAGCATCTTAAAAGCTGGCATTATTGTCAGCTTTTTTATGTTATGCGGTTGTGCCACACCACCACAAACCCAACACTTATTAAACAGTCCACCGCCGCATTTACCAGCTAGCGCTAATATCAATAATCTGCCTTTCTATCCGCAGCAAGCTTATTATTGTGGGCCAACAACACTTGCTGAAATATTCGAATTTAATGGTATTAAACTGTCACCTGAAGAGATAGCGCCACAACTTTTTATCCCTGGTCGCAAAGGCAGTTTACAACTTGAAATGATAGCAGCGATAAGGCAGCAAGGTCTGCTTGCTTATAGTGAAAGGAGCCATTTAGAACAACTGATAACACTGGTTAATTTAAACATACCGATCATCGTTTTACAAAACTTAGGCTTAGATTGGTATCCGTTATGGCATTACGCGGTCGTGAAAGGCTACGACCTCAACACGCAAGAAATTATCTTACATTCAGCAGATACCGCTAATCGACGGGTAGACTTAGCCTTATTTGAACGAACTTGGCAACGGGCAAATTTTTGGTCGGTTATCGCTTTACCAACACAGCATTCACTCAAAGAACTTAATGCTTTTAATTATCTAAAAGCTGCGCAAGATTTATTATTGGTTGGACAAACACATGCCGGCATTGCGCATTTAGAAAAGGCAACTCAGCTTTGGCCTGAGCAGTGGTTAAGTTATTTTTTGCTGGGTAATTATTATTTAACCCATGATATTACGCGCTCGGTGAATTGGTTTGAGCAAGGTTTACCCTTAGCGTTAACAGAAACAAATTACCTGAATAATTACGCTTATGCTTTATTTAAAAACAACCAAAAACACCTAGCAAAAACGATGATTGAACAAGCGCTAAAATTAGCACCAAATGATGCTAATTTATTAGATACTCAAGCCGAAATTGTCGGTTTTATTAGCCAATAATTTGATACCAGCCAATGTCATGTAAAAGTAGTTAACCTGAATTCGGTTTAAGCCATTTTGCTCAATAACGCTATTTAAGCGTCTATCTACGTTATTTTTCCTTCTAATAGCCAGCTATTAGTACGAAAAAACGTCTTGATATCCACTTAAATTTCATCATTGAGTCTAAGATAAACTAGGTGCAACAAAATAAGTACGTAAACTGTTAAATTATTTATTATAAATCAGACTGTTACAAAACCCATTAAACCGAGTTCAGGTTAGTTAAAATGAGCTGGCCAAGGTTAATGAAACATGGCGATCATACTGCGGTTGAATAATATCGGTAACCGCTTGATAAATATCATCACGAAATACCGAACCAACAAATAGCTCACGCGCTTGTTGCTCATTAATATGATTAGCATTAATCATATGCTCCAGTAAATATTCACCATAAGCAATATCAGGGCTATTACTCGACTTTTTACCTATCGCCGTAAACTGGTTATAACTTGGCACGATACGCGGAGCTTTATCATGATAAACCAAACAACTACCTAATAAAGACGGCGCAATTACATCAATATTGGTATCTAAATATTGTGAGGTGGCTAAAATTCTCGCCGCTTCAAAACGGTTAGGAATATTCTCCAACCAACAACAAGCTTCTTGTAATGCAGCCACTAACGCCATGGTCGTTTCTGGATATTTAATTTGCCAATCAGCTAACAAGCCTAATACTTTTTCTGGTGAATCAGGCCAGATATCGGAAGATGTAGCACAAGTTAAACCAACCCCTTCACGCACAGCTTTTGCATTCCACGGACCACCAACACAAAAACCATCAATATCGCCAGCATTTAACGCTGGTACCATATTAGATGGTGGCAGAATAATAATTTCGACATCATCCAATGAAATATCACAGCGTTCGAACCAGGTTAATAATTGATAATAATGACAACTATGTGGAAATACGGTGGCAAAACGTAATTTGCTATTTTGCTCGCGGCGTTGCTCAATGGTTTTTTTGAGCATACTTGACGATAACGGTAAACTTAGCAAACTAACCTGATACTGTTCCAAAATGTTATGGTACAGCTGATTTGATAAAGTAATGGCGTTACCATTTCGACTTAACACAAAAGGAGTAATAACATTTGCCTTAACACTGCCAATTCCTAAAGTACTGGCTAATGGCATGGGTGCTAACATTTGCGCGGCATCTAAAGAGCCAATATGTAATTTATCGCGCAAGGCCGCCCAAGAGTTTTGTTTATGTAAAGTAACATTTAAACCCCAGCGTTCAAAAAAGCCCATTTCTTTGGCGATCACCACAGGCGCACAATCGGTTAACGGCATAAAACCGATATCTAAATCTGATTTTTCAATATTGAAATGTGTAGTCATATTAAACTTCTAAAACAGCAGCGAGTGACAAGATATTTTTAGCGACATCATCCATTTTTTGACTATTATCCATCGCCATTTTTCGAATAGAGTGATAAGCCTCAGTTTCGGAAATATTTTTTGTTTCCATTAACCAACGTTTCGCTTTTTCAACATTTTTTTGGCTAGTTAATTTTTGCTTAGTAACTTCTAACTCTTTTTTTAGCCCTTGGTGCTCATTAAAACGCGCCATCGCAATATCTAATACGGACTTAACCCTAACCTTGTTAACATCACCAACAACGTACGCACTAACGCCATATTTGACTAATTGATTAATAGTATCGGTATCTTCTTCATGCTCAGCAAACATAACTATCGGTCTGGGCGATGAACGAGAAATTCGATTTAAACTTTCCAACATGTCACGATCAGGCGATTCAATATCAATGATAATGACATCAGGCTTAATTTTTTCTACTTGTTTTAATAATGAAATACCAGAATGAGAAACATGCTCAATTTGATAATTAGAATGATCCAGCGCCGCCGATAGTTCTTCAGCTTTTTGATGGTCATTTTCCACTAACAAAACATTCAATTTCGTATTAGCTGTGATGTTTTTGGTTTGCTTCATAATAACGAAAGACACCAAGAGTTAAATAATTATAGTTAATTACTACAGTTACTAACAAGGACTATGCCAAAGGTGTTAATTAAATAAAAACAATAAGTTAGGTATTTAAACGAAAGTGCGCATTAGATAATTTGTCTTGTTTTGATGCAGCTATGCGCCAAAATAGATCTTTATGAAATAAACGGTTTTTTATGACTCATAATTAGGCAACCGTCATATTGTAGGTAATAGCTGGTTACAGAGGTGATTTATAGACGTTTGGTTTTAACTTTAGTGAATTTAGTCGCTTTTTTCGTTAATTCTTGTTCAAATTCATCAGGAAATAACACTAAGCCTTCTTCTTGCTCATTGGGAAAAATCACTAACGATAAATCATCTTCTATTAGTCCTGGTGTCCAGCGGCTTTTCCACTTAGCGAATGAAATCGCTTCAGCTTGGCAATTTTGCCACTCGCCCGTCGCCCAAGCTTCAGCAAACTCTTTTAAAGGCCATACTGGTACACAATCTTCATCATCCGTATTTAGCATAACAGAGCCATGCTCATCAATCAGGATCCAAAGGGTTTGATGTTCAATAATTTTTTCAAGGCTATAACGTAAGCGCTGCTCAGCATCATAATTAAGAATGTTTTGATATTCAGCTGAAGTAAGCAAACTGCTCATGTGCTCAAACCCATAATAAAAATAGAAAACAGAAGTAGGTAGAGTTTAACTTAAGGCGGCAAGGGATAATAGAAAATTTAGACAAAAAAAAGCATAACAACAAGGCTGTTATGCTTTTTTTGAACCAGATATTTTTATCTAATGACAATATCAGGTGAGGTATTGATTTCACCGTGGTTATCAATAGTTGCCGCATTATCATCACACAAAAGTACAGCCAGTGGACCACTTTCAGTATTGCGAATAAAAGCTAAATCATAACCATATTGATTTAAACTGCTCGCAGAAAACTGCTGAGATAAAGTTAATCGACCCCATAATTGAGATGAAGATAAAGAACTCTGGCGTCTTTCCATATTTGTATAATCTACCGCTGATGAATGCATGGTACTACTCTATAAACCCATAATGTAATTAAAATGCAATATATAAGCCATGAAGTAAAAAGCCTATAAGAACAGCTGTCTGACGGGTTAATAATTTTCAAGCATGGCATTTCTGTAAATAATTTTGACACTTAATTTAAGCTAACTTAATGATTAAACTTAAAAATCATTATGGCAGATAATACCAACATTGCTATTTTCTATAAAAAAACGCTATTAATTTAAGTAATTAATAGCGTTTATGATTAACACGAGTGAAAAATTCTCGTTTAACTATTTTTTAGCGCTTGAATACGATCTTCTAGCGGAGGGTGGGTAGCAAACAAGCTCATAAATTTTGCTTTGTTGTTAATACCAAATGCCATCATAGTACCTTCTAATTGGCTTTCTTGACTACGCTTTAAGCGCTCTAAGGCTCCAATCATTGCCGCTTTGCCAGCTAAAGCCGCGCCGCCGCTGTCAGCTCGGTATTCTCTTTTACGAGAGAACCAAGCAACAATAATACTAGCAAGCACACCAAGGATCATTTCTAAGACAAAGACAATAGCAAAATAAGCAATACCACCTAAGCCACCACCATTTGAATTATTACTGCGAGTAGCATTATCAATAATACCAGCAATAACACGCGCTAAGAAAATAACAAAGGTATTCACCACACCTTGTACTAAAGTTAAGGTCACCATATCACCATTAGCAATATGACTGATTTCATGACCAATTACCGCTTCAGCTTCATCTTGTGTCATGTGATGTAACAAGCCAGTACTTACAGCAACAAGAGCATTATTTTTACTAGCGCCGGTTGCAAAGGCGTTCATGTCTGGCGATTCAAAAATCGCGACTTCGGGCATGCCAATATTCGCTTGTTTCGCATAACGTTTAACCGTATCAAGCAACCATTGCTCAGTGCTGTTTTGTGGTTGTTCAATCACATAAGCACCTACTGATCGTTTGGCCATCCATTTTGACATAAATAATGAAATAAACGCGCCACCAAAACCAAAAACACTGGCCATCACAAGTAAGCCGCCTAAACCTTGACGGTTAATGCCAAACACTGACATTAAAATACTCATGGTAATACTTAGCACCACCATAATGGCTAAGTTAGTTAATAGAAATAACACAATACGTTGCATTTTTAACTCCAAATAAGGTAAGCACAACAATGACATAATATGTCTTATTTTTACAAAATCAACATTATTTTGATTTATATTTTCATTCTTTAAAAATAAAAATGCCACGAACTCAGACGTGGCATTTTTAAGTAAAATAAAATCAATAAACCTTAAAATTGACTATAGGTTATTCCTAGGTAAAAGGCACGATCTTGAGTGTTATAATACTTAGCTGTTTGATATTCTTTATTAAACGCATTTTCAACTTTTAACTGTACGGCTAATTTGTCATTAATTGGGTAACTAGCACGAAGGTTTACCAATTGATAACTGCCTAGTTTTTCAAAACCACTTGAGTCATAACGTTTGCCATTGAATTGATATTCAGCGTTTAGTGCAATACCGACAATATCTGTAGTTACGGCATAACTGAAACGTTCACGTGCACGGCGATCAAGTTGTTTACCCGTTGCTACATTTTCTGTATCGGTATAACTTGCATTCACTTGATGACTGAAATCACCCTGTGAGTATTGCGCTGTAAATTCAGCGCCTGATATTTCAACTTCATCAACATTTTGAGGCTGCCAAGCGCCTGTATCATTTGGCGCCCAGTTAATTAAGTTTTCAATATCAGATTGATAAACCGTAAAACCAAATTCAATGCTATTTACTTTACCTGTGTAAACCGCTTCTATGGTTTCAGACGTTTCCGCAATCAAATCAGGGTTACCTGCACTTGGCCAATATAAATCATTAAAGGTTGGTGCTTTAAAGCCAGTACCAATATTAACAATAAACCTGTGTTCTGAGTTGATATTGTAACCAGCACCAACATTGTAAGTCGTTTCTTCGTCAATAAATTCAACGTCGTCGTGCCTTAACGCTAATTCAAAATCAAAGCTTTCAAGTTGATAAAAACCATGGACAAATGCACCAAGTACTTCTCGCTCATCTTCAGCGTAAGATGTATCACTTGAGATACTTTCATTATAAAAATCAACACCTAAGTTTAATTGCAATTCATTACTATGTTGATAATTATTGACAATAGATAATTGATCTCGACGTGTTTGAATTAAGTTAGCATCGCCTTTTTCAATGTATGATGAGCTAGCCACTTCACCACCAAAATCTTTTCCTGAATCACGATTTTGACCTATAGAAATCGAAGTATGGTTTTTTTCACTGACTTGATAGTTAGCTTTAACTTGCCAAACATGGTTTTTAACTTCATTAATATTAGTACCCGAGCCATATTTAGGATCATACTCGCTTTCACCTTCAACAGCTGAAGCTAACCAATGTAAAGATAAGCCTTTATTTATCTGCTGTTGACCTTTAATTGAAACCGTTGTTTGATCATAACCGTCATCATCATCTTCAAAGGTCTCTAACACATTAAAACCATTTGATTTTTCGTGGTTAAACGATATAGTTGTTTGACCATCACCATGCTGAACACCAAAGCCTAAACGCGCTTGTTTAAAGTTATCTGTGCCTGTGGTCGCACCAATAAAGTACTCACCACCTTCAAGTTTACGTGTGAATATTTGAATCACACCGCCAATAGCATCAGAACCCCATAAAGCGGCTCGAGGCCCTTTAATAATTTCAATACGTTCAACCGTTTCTGGCGATATATTATTAATGTTCGTCGAACCAAGCGTAGCTGAGCTAATTCGAACACCATCAACTAACACTAAGGTATGGTTGGAATTAGCACCGCGCATGTAAATAGAAGATTGCTGGCCTTTACCGCCTTGCTCGGATAAATCAATACCAGCAGCTGTTGATAAAACTTCGGTAAGTGAAAGTGCTTGAGTATTTTCAATGTCACTGCGAGTAATGATAATTACACTCGCTAAGGCATCTTCAGCGTTAATTGCCGAGCGCGTTGCAGTAATCGTCATTTGTTCTATTTTATCATTTGATATTTCTGCTATGACACCAAACGAAGATAAGGTTAGTACGCTAATAAGCGCTGAAGAAATTAATGTTTTTTGCGTTTTTAATCTGTGTTTACTATTTAAGTTATGTAAGTTCATTTTACCTCGTCCTATGACGCCCACCGCATCATGTTGGTAAATAATGATTTTCTTAATCACTATTTACATGAAGAAAGTTGTAGGTAGTCGGGCTAATATTTTTCAACGGGCATAAAACACGTTAAAAACAATAATTACCGTTGCGGGGGCAGCGTTGAAATTTCATCAACTTCCCCTACTACTTTCAATTAATAACAGGCATCCTGCCCATAGACTAATGATCAGATAACGCTGATCTCGTTAAATCGATATCACGGCATAATTGTTCAACGCCAGTTAACATTCTGGGGCTAAATCTATGCAGTAAATCGGCATTTACGCGAATAAAAGCATTGGCTTTTACCGCTGGAATTTCCGGCCAGTTTTGCCATGCAATTTTAGGCTGCACGGTTTTTGATTTTTCATCCGGTAGAATAATCAATTGCGGTTGTGCCACCATGACATTCTCAATACTGATCAAGGGATAATCGGTTGGGTTGTTGGCAAAAACATTTTCCCCCTGACAGATCTCAACTAATTGATGGATCCAAGTATTTTTATTGATCGTCATCATAGGCTCAGGCCATAACTGATAAAACACTTTAATTTGCTGTTTACCTGCATTTTGCTGACGCAGCTTAGCTAATTTTTGTTCAAATTTAACCGCAACTTGCTCTGCCACTTCAGGCTTATTAACAATGCCACCAAAATAACGTAACTCTTTGGCAACATCGTCAATTTTATCAGGCTGACTATAAACAATATTCAGTCCTAACCTTGCAAGTTGTTCTAGATCTGTCGCTTTATTGCCAGATCGCCAAGCAAAAATAACATCGGGCTTTAACGCTAAAATATTTTCAACCTGCATGCCATAATAACCACCAACACGGGGAATAGCTTTTGCTGCTTCAGGATGATCAGCATAATCAACTGTACCAACAATTTGTTCACCAACACCCAGTTCAAATAACATTTCAACAATATGTGGTGCTAACGCAACTATTCGCATTGCAGATGCTGTTTTATCTGCCGATGCTTGTGCTAATGTACTTTGGCTAAAACCCAAACACAGGCTAAAAAGCAGTAGAAAAACACGCATTAATAATCAAAGCCTTTTTGCGCTTTTACGCCTGCATCAAAGGCATGTTTAACATTACGGACTTCGCTGACAGTATCCGCTAATTCAATTAATTTACGGTGAGCGGCACGGCCAGTAACAATCACTGACTGCATTTTTGGACGATTAGCGATAGCCGTAAGCACTTCTTCTAAATCAACATAATCATAGGTAACCATGTAAGTTAACTCGTCTAATAACACGACATTAACGCTTTCATCGGCAAGTAATTTTTTCGCGGCTTGCCAAGCTAATTGTGCCGCGGCTGTGTCTGATTCACGGTTTTGTGTTTCCCAAGTAAAACCAGTTTTCATATAAGTAAAAGGCACGCCAACACTTTCTAATAAGTTACGCTCGCCACATTCCCAGCCACCTTTAATAAACTGAACAACGCCCGCTTTTAAACCATGACCAACAGCACGAGTAACAACACCAAAACCTGAAGTAGATTTACCTTTACCATTGCCGGTGATCACTTGAAAAACCCCTTGCTCGGTTTGCGCTTTGGCAATGCGTTCATCAACTTTTTCTTTTAAACGTTGTTGGCGCGCTTGGTGTTTATCGGCTTTATTGGCATCGCTGTTAGCTTGGCTTTCATCAATATCAGCTTGCTCGTTTTTTTTCTCTGTCATGGTCATTCCAATAATTATCGATTTGCTTAATGTTCGTTTTTAATAATGTCGCTGATTTTATCTATCGCTAAATAGTCACGACAAACATCAGCAAGCTTGTTCAGTTGCTGTTCTCGATGACTATCTAAGTCAACATAGCTATCAAGTTTACAATCGGGTTTTAGCCAATTTAAGATCAGTTCTGTTACGGCAACTGAGTCAAACAAGCCATGTAAATACGTGCCGATGATTTGACCATCAGTAGAAATTACGCCGTCAATATGCTCCCCGTTAGGGTGATTATCAAAACTGACGATAGGTGTTAAATCACCGATATTGGTTGTAACACCACAATGAATTTCATAGCCGGTTATTGGGCAGCTTTTGGCATTAATAGTTAATGTCCCTGACACTTTAGTCAGAGTTTTATTGTCGGTAAGTTCAGTCGTCACCGCCAATAAATTTAAACCGTTGATTACTTGGGTAGCAGATTCAATACCATTAGGATCACTAATTGTTTGACCTAACATTTGATATCCACCACAAATGCCTAATACTTTGCCACCATAGCGACAGTGCTGCTGAATTTGCTGTTGCCAACCTTGTGACGTTAAAAAACTTAGATCGGCAATCACATTTTTACTGCCGGGCACTATGATCAAATCACAGGCTGGAATTTTTTCACCAACACGAACATAGCTTAAATTCACCTGCGGATTTAACCGTAAACTGTCAAAGTCGGTATGATTACTGATATGTGGTAACAATAAAACACAGAGGTGAAACTTCACTTGCTCTGCTTGTTTCGCTAGAACATTGTCAACGGCAATTGCATCTTCAGCATCCAGCGCTAACTCATGTAAATAAGGTAAAACTCCCAGTACTGGCTTACCGGTTTTTGCTTCTAACCAATCAAGCCCTGATTGTAAAAGTGCAATATCGCCACGAAAACGATTGATCACAAAACCTTTAACTCGCGCCTGCTCTGACTCACTTAATAACGCTAAGGTGCCAACTAAATGGGCAAAAA
The DNA here is from genome assembly GCF_053470345.1 of Thalassotalea agariperforans. Lineage (NCBI taxonomy): Bacteria > Pseudomonadati > Pseudomonadota > Gammaproteobacteria > Alteromonadales > Colwelliaceae > Thalassotalea > Thalassotalea agariperforans. The sequence continues at coordinate 62,663 of NZ_JBQMWH010000010.1, forward strand.
CTCCACCTTTATCAATATCAGCAATGATGATCACTGGGCAGTCAACCGCTTCGGCATAGCCCATATTGGCAATGTCATTTTCTCGTAAATTAATTTCAGCTGGGCTACCCGCCCCTTCCACCATGATCAGATCAAAGTCATCAACTAAACGTTGATGAGACGCTAACACCGCCGACATCGCGACTTTTTTATAGTCGTGATAACTTTGTGCTTCCATGTTCGAAATAGCTTTGCCATGAATGATCACTTGTGCGCCAGTATCACTGTTAGGCTTTAATAAAATAGGATTAAAATCAACTCGCGCAGGTACTCTTGCCGCCACCGCTTGTAACGCTTGCGCACGGCCAATTTCACCACCATCTTCTGTTACGGCACTGTTTAACGCCATGTTCTGCGGTTTAAACGGCGCAACTTGATAACCTAAGTCAGAAAAAACGCGGCACAAGCCAGCTACCAAAGTACTTTTACCGGCATCCGATGTCGTACCTTGCACCATTAACGTTTTCATAGCGGCCAGCGATTTATTTGTTTTCAATCACTTTTCCCCACCAGGGTTTCACCGCTGTCACTGACGGTTTAATTTGTAACGGTGACTTCATGGTTAACGGTAAACCGGCAAAAACAAAATCCACTTGCACAGCCAGTTGCGCAATTTCTTGATGTAACCAACCCGCTTGATCAACAAATTCTCGCGATAACTCCCCTAATGGCACAATACCGTGACCAACTTCATTACTCACCAAAATAATATTGCTGTTTGAGGCTTCTAACGCGGCTAATAATGCGGCTTTTTCCTGCTGAAAATAAGCTAAATCATGCTGACACAAGCAATTACTCAACCACAAGGTTAAGCAGTCAATTAACAAACAAGTGTTGTCTTTATTATGCTGATTAATGGTGTCAGCTAACCGCAACGGGCTTTCAATTAATCGCCAAGTATCCGGTCGATTAGCTTGATGGTGTGCGATACGAGCCGCCATTTCTTCATCATCGGCTTTAGCTGTCGCAATATAAACCACTTCTTGTTTTGACGCTTTTGCTAACTGCTCTGCTAATCGACTTTTACCTGAACGGGCACCACCAATGATAAGGTGTACTTTAGCCATGAAAATTCCTGTTGTTTATTCTAAATAGAGTTAAAAATAATAAGCGATAAATAAATCACAAGTTCGCTGCCTATTTGCGCAGCCCCTAAACAATCACCGGTATAACCACCGAGTTGCTTGTTAAACCAAATTATCAATAACAGCCGAGTTATCAATAAAAAAACAATCAAAAGTAGCGCTTGTTCTAGGCTAACTTGCTGGCAAAAAACAGCCACAAATAACACCACTAAGCTGGTGAATAATAAAACCAGTAAGCTCGTCAATGATAGCTGATTCGCTATTGGCTTAACTTTTGATTTAGCATCCTCACTCACATAAGCCATACTAAAAATCAAACTGGTAGCCAGTGTACGACTTAGCGTATTAGCAAGTAACAAGACAAAACCAATATAAACGGCCGAGTTAGCAAGTACCAACAAACTTTGATATTTTAATAATAAAACCAAAACTAAAGCTGCAGCGCCATAAGTTCCTAAGCGGCTGTCTTTCATGATATTCAGCTTTTGCTCTACACTCCAACCACCACCAAAACCATCCCAGACATCAGCCCAGCCATCTTCATGGAAAGCCCCTGTTAACAACAAGTTGCAAGCCATTGTTAAAATAAGCGCAATTTCTAGTGGTAAAATTAATTGGGTTAAGTAAAAAACAAGCGCCAACAACCCACCAATAAAACAGCCGACCAAGGCAAAATAACGACTCGCCTCTGATAACATCGCCGGTTTTACCGTTTCAGGTAATGTCACAGGAATGCGGGTAAAAAAGCTCAATGCTAACAGCCAAAGCTGATATTGCTGTTTTAACATGACAATTGAGTTATTTAACACTAATTAACTCACCCTTTCGTTATCAACCACATTGGTAACCGCCGCTTGAGAAAAACTGGCCATCTCATTATAAAAACCAACAGCCGCTTGCAACAAAGGTAAAGACAAAGCCGCTCCGGTGCCTTCGCCTAAACGTAAACCTAAATTTAACAAAGGCTTAACATTTAAATAAGCCAACATTTTTTGATGCCCTTGCTCACCAGAGCAATGAGCAAAAATAAGATACTCTTTAATATTGGGGTTAATTTTTATCGCCACTAGAGCGGCGGCAGTACAAATAAAACCATCCACCACTACCGCAATTTTTTGCTCGGCAGCCGCTAACATAGCACCGGTAATTTGCACTATTTCAAAACCACCAATACTGGCCAATAAATCATAGGGATCCGCTAACTGCTGAGCATGTAAACTTAATGCTTGTGTCACCACTTGTTGTTTACGTAATACTACTTCTTCAGTTACGCCAGTACCTTTACCAACGGTTTTGCTCGCCGGTAAATTCATGATTGCTGACATGATGGCGGCAGCCACTGTCGTATTGCCAATGCCCATTTCACCAAACGCGATAAGATCACAGCCGTTGTTAACTTTTTCTGTAACTAGCGCTTTTGCATAACTAAAGCCTTGTTCAACTTGTGATTGGCTCATCGCTGGCGCTAAATTTATTGCTTGGGTAATATCGCCTAATCTTTGGCTAACCACCGCTAACCCAGACTTGGGTGGGATCAGGGTACCGGCATCAACCACGGTCATTTGCCAACCTAACTGCCGACAAAAAACATTAATAGCGGCACCACCATGCGCAAAATTAGCCACCATTTGGCTGGTTACTTCACTTGGAGCAATTGAAACGCCTTCAGCAGCAACACCATGATCGCCAGCAAAAACGATTAATTCCGGCTGTTTAATTTGAGCTGTAAAATCGCTGAAAGCTATCGGCTCTGACGAAATATTGTTTTGTTGCGCTAACTTTTTAGTTAATTGAATTTGGCACAACTGTTTAGCTAAATTTTCTAAATCACCTAATGCGCCTAGCGGCTTGGTTTTATCATCAATTTTCGCCTGTAGCTGACTATTATAAGCCTGAGTTAATGGTTCAATTAAAAACATACAATTCCAAAAAATAATGATTCAAAAAACTAAGTCGATTTATGCTTACGAAAATACAATAAGCTTAAAAAAAACAAGCTACCAATGGCTGCCGTGATCACACCAACAGGTAGTTCTTGATTGGTTAAAATTACCCGAGATAAAACATCTACCCAGATCATAAAAATACCACCCACTAAGGCGGTTAATAACAAGCCGGCACTGGTACCTTGAGAAATAAAAAAACGTACAATATGTGGGATCATCAAACCAACAAAACCAATTCCTCCACATAACGACACTAAAGTAGCTGTTAATAACGAACTTAATATCAACATCATCATGCGAAAACGGTTCACGTTGATCCCTAAGGTAGTTGCACTTTCATCACCTAATAACATGGCGTTTAATTGGCGACGATACGCCAACATAAAAATAATACATAAAGAGATAACAACTGCCGGAAACAATAAATTATCCCAGCTGGCCCGAGCAAAGCTGCCTAAGGTCCAAAATAAAATAGAGGTGACCGCTTGCGGATCTGTTAAATAAAGCATTAACGAGGTAAAAGAGCTAAACAAAAAAGAAAGTGCAACCCCTGCTAATAACATCGACTCAACCTGATGTGATTGTTTTGAGCCGGCAATCAGCAACAAACATAACATTGCCACTAAGCTGCCTAAAAAAGCCGCTACTGACATGGCAATACCACTATTTATTCCTAAAAGCACCACCAAAATCACCACCCCAAATGAGGCTCCTGATGAAATGCCAAACAAATAAGGATCGGCCAGCGGGTTACGGGTCACCGTTTGCAAAATTAGCCCAGACATCGCTAAGCCAGCACCAGCTAAAAAGGCTAATAAAGTACGCGGCATACGCAGTTGCCAAATGATTTTATCAACAAAAACATAAGGGCTAGTTTCAGCTTGATTGAGTAGTTGAGTTGAGAAGTTACTGAATAAATTTTCGATCACTTCCACAAAGGATATTTGCGCGGCACCAAAGGATAAGGCCAAGATAAAACTCAACAAACTCATCACTATTAATAAAACCACAAAAATATTGGCTTTTATATTCACCGAAGAGGCTTTAAGCATGGCTTTCCCCTTTTGGTGTATTTTCTAATCCTTGCTGATAACCATAAAAATAGGTGATATGAGGAATAGTTTTCTGCTCACTTTGTGGATGCACACTCACTTGGGCACAAACACCAAAAACTTGCGACAACATCTCGCTGGTGATCACCTCAGATGGTGTTCCTTGGCTGACTAATTTCCCTTGGTTTAAAACTAATAATTGATCACACATGGCGCTAGCTAAGTTGAGATCATGAAACGACGCCAGCACCGTAATACCTAATGATTTAGCTAGTTCCATGATTTGAATTTGATATTTAACATCAAGATGACTAGTCGGCTCATCCATAATTAGCAAACTTGGCTTTTGCACAATTGCCCGGGCAATTAAAGCACGTTGTTTTTCACCACCGGATAAATGCTCAAACGCTTGCTGACTTTTATTTAGCAAACCTACCTGTTCAAGTGCGGTATCAACTTCTTGTTGTTCTTGCTGTTTGTTCGCGGTAAATAAACCTTGATGTGGTACTAAACCTAAAGCAACCACATCATAAACCGACAAATTAAATTGGCTTGGTGATTCTTGTAACACAACAGCAACTTGTTGAGCATAATCACGCGGGCTAATTTGCCAAATATTTTGTTGCTGAAACAACACCGCGCCTTGGTTCGGTTTTAAATAACGGTACAAACAACGTAATAAACTTGATTTACCGGCACCATTGGGGCCCAACAAGCCAGTAAAGCTACCTGCGTTAATTGCAAAATTAATATCATCTAAAATCAGATGTTGCTCAGCCTGCCACGACAAATGCTGGCAAGTTAATAATGGTATTTGCTGTTGCGTTGGTAATTGTGTTTCTGTCACGTATCGGGTGCTTAATGTGCTAATAGTTTAAAAACGTAAATCATCAAAACAAGCACAGGCTGACAGCAAAACAAAAACACTCAAATAACTGCAAAATTAAGTTAATGTTTTTGAATACAATGTCCGAGTGACCCGCTCGACCTTGTTAGTTAGAAGCTTTAAGCCTCTTGATGATGGTATTTTGGTTGGTATCCTGACTGACAGCTTCCCGGCGCATTCCTTCCCAATGTTGACACATCAGTGGTTTAATATATATACGCTGCTCTGTTTACAGTTGCGGGCACAGTTGTGGAGTTTCACCACATTCCCTGAGTTTACTCTTCAATTAAATTTGCTAAGTAAAGCTCACCAAAACGATGGCGGCAATTATCCCTAGCTTGCGATGAGATAGCAAGTTTTGCGAAATGAATGGTTAAAAAATTATTTTTGGCCAAGCCTGTTGTTCTTCATGAAAGACATCAATACGAATAAGGCCGGCATAAGGGATATCAAATACCGATAAATGCTGACTTTGTTTTATATCTAACCCTACCACTCGCGCCAATACATGTTTGATCACACCAGCATGAGTTATCGCTAAACTATTACCCGCTGGTTTTTGTGTTAGCCAAGTTTGCCACCATGAATCAATGCGCTGACTAAATTCAGCCATACTTTCTCCATTTGGAGGTGTATGTTGCCAAGGGTTTTGCCAAAAATCACCTAACCTAATTTGTTCAGTTGAGGTTGATTGCCATAAAAATTCAAACGGCAGTCCATCCCAGTCACCAAAATTCATTTCTTTTAACAATGACGATGTTTGTAAGATCAGCTGCTGTTGTTTCGCAAACTGCTGTGCAAAAGTACAACAACGAGCTAAGGGCGAACTAAATAACTGATTGATTTGAGGTAACTGTTTTGCTGTTGCAGCTAATTGCTGTTCACCAACACTTGATAACAACAGGTCAGAGTGACCGGCTAAAACATGCTTTTGTTCAAGCTCACCATGGCGCAATAAATAGAGTGTATTTTGCAAATAAATACCTTTATTGTTGTTTTAACCAGTAGGTTAATTTCTCAAGCACTAAGTCTTTATCAATCGGCTTAGTTAAATAATCGTTCATGCCGGCAGCAAGACATTTTTCTCGGTCTCCTTGCATCGCATTTGCTGTCATCGCGACAATAGGAATACCGATATTATTATTACCTGCTTGCCCTTGTCTTATTTGCTCAGTAGCTTGGTAGCCATCCATAACAGGCATTTGGCAATCCATTAAAACTAATGAAAAGCTATGATCTTGGTTCAGCTTATCAAGTGCCTCTTGACCGTTGATTGCCACTTCACATGGCATACCTATTTTATCTAAAACACCTTTTGCCACCATCTGATTAACGCGGTTATCTTCAACTAATAAAACTTTACTATTATCAGGCCAATTGATGGTTAGCTCATCTGGTTTGTCTATCGTTTTATTTAAACTTTTTATATAGTGCTTGGTGATCAAAGGGTCAGCATTTGATAACGCTAAACCATCATCGACCATAATGTTTAACGCATTAAATAAGTCAGAGCTCGTTGTCGGTTTAGGAAAATAAGCACTAAAGCCTAGGTCGGCAAATAATTTGGCATCACCTTGTGCGTTCATCGACGTCATCATCACTAACTTCATAGCATTAAAGCGTAGATCTGCTTGCAACGCTTTAGCAAGCTGAGCGCCATCCATATCTGGCATTTGCATATCAACAATAGCAACATCAAATAAAGGCGTATTTGACTCTACTCGTTCAGTACAAAGCTCAAGCGCAGCTTTTGCACTCTCAACACATGAAGCTGTTATTTGCCAACTCGTTAATTGTTTACTTAATACTTCACGATTAGTTTGATTATCATCAACCACCAAAACCGACAAATTTTTAAGCTCAACCGACGGCATCAAAGGAATAACTTGCGATGATTTTCCTACTTGAACATCACAAATAAAAAGACAGCCTTGTCCTTCATCACTAATCAAACTAACGTCGCCAGCCATGCACTGACACAACTTTTTAACAATAGCTAATCCTAAACCAGTACCGCCAAACTTTCGTGTTGTTGATGAATCTACTTGGTTAAAACTTTCGAATAAATGCCGCTGGTTTGCTTTTGAAATACCAATCCCGGTGTCTTTAACACTAATACGCAAACGCCAATGCTCGGCATCATCCGGTATCAATGCCAACCTAATAAGTACTTCCCCTTGCTGGGTGAATTTAATCGCATTACTGACTAAGTTAGTGATGATTTGGCGAATACGATTAGGATCGCCAATAATTAAAGGCTCAACCACAGCAACACTATCAACAATTAACTCTAGGCCTTTATGTTCTGCTTGTTGTATTAAAGCATCAACACATTCACTTAACAGCGTATTGATATCAAAATTAATCTTTTCTAATTCAAGTTTGTTGGCGTCAATTTTAGAAAAATCTAAAATATCATTAATTAAAAACAATAAAGAATCAGCACTACTTTTTGCAACCGCCACTTGATGTTTCTGTGATGGTTCAAGCTCACTGTCAGCTAATAAATCTAACATGCCAACCACACCATTCATTGGCGTTCTGATCTCATGGCTCATGCTAGCTAAAAATTCATTTTTAACTTTTGAAGCTTGCTCTGCAACTTCTTTCGCTTTGGTTAAGGCTATTTCCGTTTCTACTCTATCGGTAATATCGTAATTCAAGCCAACAACGGTTTGAGAAACACCTGCTTTATTTTTTATAACCATAGCTAAAGCTTTGATATAACGAATATTGCCATTCGGTTGGATAACTCTAAATTGGGTATCAAACTTTTGTTTACCTTTAATGGCCAACTGTAATTCATGTGCCGCTCGTTCAATATCTTCTGGATGTAAACATTTTTCCCAAGCTTCATAAACACCGGTAAATTCAGTTTTATCAACGCCATATAAGCGGAACATCCAATCATCCCAAGACAACTCTTGCGTTAATACATTTAATTCCCAAACACCAATGCCGGCGGAATCTGCCGCTAAGTTCATCCGGCGATTTTTATCGATCATTTCTTGGGCGATTTTTTTCTTTTCGCTGATATCTTGAAATGAACCATAAAGTTTAACGCACTTGCCGTTTTCAAACTTCGCTTTACCATAAGAAGCTACCCAAATAGAGTTTCCTCTGGCGGTAACTAATTCAGATTCTGTTTCAAAAGGGATACCATCCTCAATCGTTTTTGCGACTAGGGCATTTATATTATCTCGACTTTCACCTTCTTTATAAAAATTGATAGCGGTAGCTAAGTCTGGTTGATATTCAAGCGGCACTTCATGGATTTCTTTGGTTACATCTGACCAAACAACTTCATTACTAATTAAATCAACCTCCCAAGCACCAATGCGCCCTTGGTGGCTCATTTCTTCCATTAAGATGTTTTGAGAAATCATCTTTTGTTGATTTTGTTCCCGTAATAGCTCATTGCCAATCCATTGAGAAATCAGCTGAATAAGCTCTAAATCATTACGGCTAAAAGGCCTATTATGAGCATCTGGACTACTAAAATTAAGGGTTCCATAGCGCTTACCATCAACAACAATTGGGCAACCAATATAACTTTCCAAGCCAAAATTTTCATAACAAGGGTGATTTTTTATCTCGCTTTCACCAACATGATCAAAGGCTATCGGTTTGTCAGCAAATAAAGTGTGAATACAATAAGTATTATCAACGTCGAAAGTAGCGCCGGTGGCTAATTCATTATTTGGTGATTGCGCATATTTAATGGTGTAAGTGTTATCAGCGATTTCGCTAATAATACCAAAGGGAAGATGAAAAAATTCACAACCTAGCGCTAATAACTGCTGCGCTTTATCGGTTAAATTAAGTTTGGGATCAGCAATAACGCCATGAATTTCGCCCAAGGCAAAGCTCATTTGTTTTTGTTCGGTAATTTCATTTTGAATCACCATATAACTGATCACTTTATCGCGATGCGAAATTGGCACAACCGTGGTATCTAACCAGTATTTACCACCTTTGGCATCCATATTACATAATTCATGTTTCCAGACCTCCCCTCGCTGAATATGCTCATGCATTTCATCGAATAAGGTTTTTGGATGTTCACCTGAACCCAAAACACCTTGGTGTTGGCCTAATATTTCTTGTTGGCTAAAGCCGTATAACTGGCAAAAGTTTTCATTAACATATTGAATTTTATGCTCAAGGCTAACCCTAAAAACAATAGAATGTTTATTAATGGCATATTCAAAGTCTGCAACTTTATTTTTTTCTTTTCTCAATTTTAGGTAACTTTCGCTAACAATAGAGGAAATACGTTGAAAAGAAAAATAGGTAAAAAAGGCTAAAAACAACAATGTCAGGAACCATAAAATCATAATTGCTTTTTCAATGGCATAAATATGTTTTGTTGACTCTGTCTCCATGGTTTTAACAATAAAGTCTAAACGTTCAAGTAATGCTTCAACTTGTTGCTCTTGCATTTCTAATTGAATATAGAAATTTACATCCGTAAAGTTTTTCGTTTGCGCTATTTTTATCGCATTATCAGAAAATTGCATTATCCGCTGATGTAGGGGATCTGCCGATTGAAAAAATAAGCCACGAATATTCACCAATAATGGCTCACTTCCGCTAATTAATTGATGGTGATTACTTTTAAGCTGATTAACAACCATAATGATTTTATTGGCGTAACTTGCAATATTTTCACCGGTAAGTAATGACTCTTTGTAGCGATAAACAGACAAGCTAAGTTTTTGAGATAACATCCGCTGCTGTCCTGCGATGTTAATCAATGAGGCATCTTTTTTTTGATCATTTATACACTGTTTTAAGGTAATAAAGGCGCCGGATAATAAAAGTAAAACCAAAAGCAAACTCAACACGTATGATTTTTTTACTTTTAATAGTAAATGTTGTAAACCCAGCATTTATATTCCCTAATTCCTACACACTAACCAACTCTGTTTACTATTGCATTTACATCAAATTTATTCCAGATTTTATTCTGAACCTTTATAAAATAATGGCTCTCCCTTTTAAGTTAAGTTAAAATCAACAACTGGTAAAATGGCCTGACAAAAAACCCAGCTATTTCATATATAAAAGACTAAAAGCAAGTTAACGCTAACACCTTATTTTAAAAGGCATAGCTATACTTATGGCTTTTTCTCTCGATCATTAAGTATATGCAGACAGATAAAAAATAGTTGTTATAATGTGTACTGTTTTTGATACCTAATAATACTAATAAAACATAAACGGTTATCAATTTTCAGACAAAAACTCTCAAAAATTAATTTAAGGATTGACGATATGTTAACCGGCACAACTGCGTGGCAAGAACTTGAAGCTCACTTTAGAGCAACGGAATCAGTTCATATGCGCGACCTATTCAAAGCAGATGACAAGCGTTTTGCTAACTTCTCTTTAACCGCAGGCGCAATTTCACTAGATTACTCCAAAAATCGTTTAACGGATGAAACATTACCTTTATTAATTCAATTAGCAAAAGACGCTAACCTTGAAAACATGCGCGATAAGATGTTTGCTGGTGAAGAAATCAACTTCACTGAACAACGTGCTGTTTTACATACCGCATTAAGAAACTTTTCAGGCAAGCCAGTATTAGTTGATGGCAAAGACGTTATGCCAGAAGTTACGGAAACCTTAGCGAAAGTTAAAGCTTATGTTGAAGCGGTTTCAAATGGTGACTTAACCGGTTATACCGGCAAAGCATTTACTGATGTCGTCAGTATTGGTATTGGTGGCTCGTTCTTAGGGCCAAAAATTATGTCTGAGGCGTTAAAGCCTTATCAACAAAAGCAACTAAAAGTACACTTTATTGCTAACGTTGACGCTTGTCATATCAGCGATGTTTTAGCAACATTAAACCCTGAAACGACTTTGGTGATCACCTCATCAAAAACTATGACAACTCAAGAAACCTTATGTAATGCCAATACCGCAAAAGACTGGTTCTTAGCCAATGCCCCTGTTGAAGCGGTAGCAAAACATTTTGCTTGTGTTTCTTCAAATATTGCCGGCGCTAAAGATTTTGGTATTCTAGAAGAAAATATTTTCCCTATGTGGGACTGGGTTGGTGGTCGTTATTCAGTATGGTCTGCTATCGGCTTACCATTAGCATTATCAGTAGGTTTTGATAATTACCAAGCTTTCCTTGAAGGTGCTTTTGAAATGGATGAGCACTTTCAAAGTGCACCATTAGAGCAAAACATGCCAGTAATCATGGCGTTATTAGGTATTTGGTACCGTAACTTTCACGGTGCACAATCACATGTGTTATTACCTTATTACCACTATTTACGCGGTTTACCAGCTTACGTTCAGCAATTAGACATGGAAAGTAACGGTAAAGCAGTTACTACCAATGATGAAAATGTTGATTATGCAACTGGCCCAATTATTTGGGGTAGCGAAGGTACTAATGGCCAGCATTCATTCCATCAGTTAATTCACCAAGGTGATACCTTAATTCCAGCTGATTTTATGTTGCCGTTAAAACCATTTCATGATGTCGCTAATCATCATGACATGTTAGCGTCTAACTGTTTTGGTCAAACACAAGCGTTAATGGAAGGGCAAACTCAAGCGCAAATTAAAGCGGCATTAAGCAATACCGGTTTGTCTGAAGCTGAAATTAACACCTTATCATTACACAAAGAAATGAAAGGCAATAAGCCAAGTAATACCTTATTATTTAACGAACTTTGCCCGAAAACCTTAGGTAACTTAATTGCCTTATACGAACACAAAGTATTTGTTCAAGGGGTAATTTGGCAAATTAACTCATTTGACCAATGGGGTGTTGAATTAGGTAAAGCTTTAGGTAACCAAGTATTAGCTAAAATTTCTGATAAAAACGCTGAATTGACAATGGATAGTTCAACTAATGCTTTAGTTGATATTTACCGTAAATCTCGCGGTTAATAAAACAGACACTAAAGCAAATTAAAAAAGCCCGATAACAGCAATGTTATCGGGCTTTTTTATTCACTAAGATTACAATTTACACATCAAACTCAATCTCGCAACTTCTACCTTGTACCTTGTACCTTGTACCTTGTACCTTGTACCTTGTACCTTGTACCTTGTACCTTGTATCTTGTATCTTGCAGCTTATTAAAGCTTAAACATGACGAACATGAAAAACATGCTCAACACCAGATATTGCATCTAACAATTGTTGAGTTGGTAATTGTTCAATATCTAAAATAGTATAAGCAATATCATCACGGCTCTTATTCACCATATCCAAAACATTAATGTTTAAGTCGGCTAATAAGTTAAGTACCGTACCTAAAACCTTAGGAACGTTATCGTTAGCAAACGTTATACGATAACCTGTGGTGCGCTCCATACTTACTGCTGGAAAGTTAACGGAATTAACAATATTGCCATTGTCTAAAAAATCCACCAATTGTTGCGCGCCCATTACCGCACAGTTTTCTTCGGCTTCAACAGTACTTGCCCCTAAATGTGGAAACAAAATCGCTTTTTCATGTTTAATCAATGCTTCACTAGGAAAATCGGCAATATAAGCGCCTAATTTACCGGTATCTAAAGCATTAATCACCGCCGCTTCATCAACTAATTCGCCACGTGCTAAGTTAATTAATTTAGCGCCATCTTTAATCGCAGCAAAGGCTTCGTCATTCATAAAACCACGGGTTGCTTCTAACATTGGAACATGTAAAGTAACAAAATCAGAGCGTGCTAATAATGAGTTTAAGTTGTCAGCTTTATTAACTTGGCTTGATAAGCGCCAAGCCGCTTCAACGCTTAATTTAGGATCATAACCAATAACTTTCATCCCTAAACTTAGTGCAAGATTAGCCACTTTTGCACCAATTGCGCCTAAGCCAACCACACCTAAGGTTTTGCCTTCTAACTCACCACCACCGTATTGTTTTTTACCGGCTTCTACTTTTTTATGTAGCTCATGGGCATCGGTTTCACCGGCTAATGAGTCAACATAATTCATACTTTGGGTAATACCACGTGAGCCTAATAATAAACTAGCACAAACTAATTCTTTCACGGCATTAGCATTCGCGCCTGGGGTATTAAATACCACAATACCTTGATGGGTATAATCGCTAACGGGAATGTTATTTACGCCGGCACCTGCACGAGCAATTGCCAAGACTGAGTCAGGCAAGGTTTCATCGTGTAATTTATGGCTACGTAATAAAATGGCATCAGGAGCGGCTTCGTCAGCAGAAACACGATAAGTATCTTTTGGGAAATGATCTAAGCCTTTGCTGGCTATATTGTTATACGTTCTAATTGTTTTCATATTGTCGACTTCTTATTTATTTTTATCGTTATAATTTTGTTTTTAGGTTATAAACGTTTTATAGAGTTAGTCGAAGCGCAGACAGTTATAGTGATAATACATCACCATAACTGAATAATACCTGCTTCAATAGACAGTGTTCCTGTTAAACGGTAACGTTTATTTGGTTACTTCTTGGTAAGCCCAAGTTAACCATGGTAATAAGGCTTCTAGGTCAGCTTGCTCAACCGTTGCCCCACACCAAACACGTAAACCTGCTGGTGCATCGCGGTAAGCACCAATATCAAAAGCTACTTCTTCCGCTTCTAATAATTTAACAATTGCTTTTACTTGTGCTTCATCGGCTTTTAACTGAAAACAAACACTGGTATTTGAACAAATATCAGCACTTTCAGCTAAGAAATCAATCCAATCATTTTCAGCAACAAAATCAGTAAATACTTTTAAGTTAGCTTCACTTTTAGCAATGGCAGCAGATAAACCACCGATGTTATCGACCCAAGTTAAAGCATCAAGGTAATCTTCGACACATAACATCGAAGGTGTGTTAATGGTTGCACCTTCAAAAATACCACCAACAAGTTTTCCGCCTTTAGTTAAAGAGAAGATTTTTGGCATTGGCCAGCTTGGTGTATAAGACTCTAAACGCTCAACCGCACGTGGGCTCAAAATTAACATACCATGAGCACCTTCACCGCCAAGCACTTTTTGCCAACTAAAAGTTGCAACGTCAATTTTATCCCACGCCATCTCCATAGCAAAAACAGCACTAGTTGCATCACAAATGGTTAAGCCAGTACGCTCATCACTGATCCAATCGGCATTATTTACTTTAACGCCCGAGGTGGTACCGTTCCAAGTAAAAATAATGTCGTGGTCGGGATTAGCTTGGCTAAAATCAGGTAACTGGCCATAATCAGCCGAATATGACGTCGCATTTTCTAACTTCAGTTGCTTAGCAACATCGCTTGCCCAGCCAGCACCAAATGATTCCCAATAAAAAACATCAACCGGACGTTGGCCTAATAAAGACCACATTGCCATTTCCATAGCGCCGGTATCAGAACCAGGTACTATCCCTACTTTGTAACCTTCAGGCAATTCTAATAAACGAATAGTTTCATCAATCGCCAGTTTTAATTGGTTTTTACCTAAACTACTGCGGTGTGAACGCCCTAATGAAGCCGTATTTAACGCAGCTAAATTATAACCCGGACGTTTAGTACATGGGCCAGATGAAAAGTTTGGATTAGCGGGTTTAAGGCTAGGTTTCATTGATATTCCTCAAGAAGTAAAGTTAGCGGGAACGATCGCGCTAATTTTTTGCATAAGCAGATTCAAAAAAGTTAACCGATAGTGCCTGAATTTCGGTCAATGCTCAACTATTGCGATGTGAAAATAGTTAAAAAAATAATGAACAAAAAAGCAAATATAACGGCCAATAAAAAAGCGAGCAGTATTATACTGCTCGCTTTTTTGTCTCATATTATTTAACCTGAACTCTGGATATTTAAGCACATTGAGCGATAAGCTCACTACCGCCTATTTAGTCAACGCTGCCGTTTCGGCACCATCAGGCTCTGCTGCATCTAACGGGTGACCTTCTTCAATATAGGTATAAAGCTCATCATCGGCATCAACTATTGCGTGGCGTTTTTCCGCTAACAATAAATAAAAGCTCGGTAAAATAAACAAAGTAAAAATAGTGCCAATAAACATACCCGCCACTAAAATAATACCAATACTATTACGTGCTTCGGCACCAGCACCGGTAACTAATACCAGCGGAAAATGCCCTAAAATCGTTGCAGCTGTCGTCATTAAAATAGGACGTAAACGGGTCGTCGCCGCTTCTTTTACCGCTTCTAATTTGCTTCGACCTTGTTCTTGCACATGATTAGCAAATTCAACAATTAAAATACCATTTTTAGCGATCAAGCCTATCAAAGTAATTAAACCAATTTGTGAATAGATATTAATGGTTGTCAATTCAACATAAGCAAGCGATAACGCCCCAGAAAGAGCTAATGGCACACAACCTAATAACACCACTAACGGATCTCTAAAGCTATTAAATTGCACCGCTAAGACCAAAAAGACAATTAATAATGAAATGGCCAACACCATCACTAAGGTATTGCCTTCTTTGCGTAGCTCACGTGATTCACCAGCATAATCAATACTATAAGTTGCTGGTAGCATTTCTTTGGCCGCCTTTTCTATCGCATTTAGGGCGTTTTCTTTGGTTGAATTTGGCGCTACTAAACCAGTAATGCGAAAAGCGCCTTGTTGCGCAAAGGTACCTAAGGATCTTGGCACGGTTTTCCATGCTAAATTGGCAACCGCAGAAACAGGAATTAGCTCACCTGCTGGTGTTTTAATATTAAGTGATAACAAAGCTTCGGTTTTACTACGCACCTCTTTATCAACCATAGGGATCACACGATAAGCTTTACCACGAGCATCAAAACGGTTAACAAAATTACTGGATAACAACACCCCCATTTGCTCGCTGACATAAGCGACATTCATGCCTAAGTCGGCAATTTTTTGGCGATCTAGCTGTAATTCCACTTGTGGCAGATCTATTTTTAAATCCGTTTGCGCAAATAGGAAATGACCACTGGCAAAAGCCGCACCAACGAGTTGATCAGCATACGCTTTCATTTCTTCATACGGTGCCGATGATTTAATTACCATTTCAACCGGTAACTGGCCTGGTGTCGGCAAAGAACCTGGGACAAAAGGAATAATATCAACGCCCGGTATTTGCGCTAAGTCGCCATACACTCTCGGGATAAGTTCACTTGAGGTGAAATCACGTTCTTTAGCTGAAACTAATTCTAAGCCACCAAAACCACCATTAGTGAAAACAATCTGCCAAATTTGTTTACCACCTTCAACATCATCTAAAGCATCAACAACAGCATGCATTTGCTCAACATTATAAGTTAGTGACGAATCAGGTGGTGATTGCACCATAAAAAACACACCGCCTTGATCTTCTTCAGGTGCCAGCTCTTTTACCGAATTCATATAAAAAGGAATACTTAAAATCGCAACAACAAACGCTACCAAAAATAGCTGTCCTTGCCATTGAAATAATCGGTCTAACAAGCGGCCATAAGCATCATGTACTTTATCAAATACTTGATTTACTTTTTGAGTAAACCAACCTTCTTGCCCGCCTTCGGGGGCTACATAAGCACTCATAATAGGAGATAAGGTGATAGCAACAATACCGGAAATAATCACGGCAATCGCCAGCGAAAAAGCAAACTCTTTAAATAACACTCCCGTTAGGCCAGACAAAAAACCAATCGGCGCATAAACAGCGGCTAAGGTTAAGGTCATGGAAATAATTGGCACCAATAACTGACGAGAACTCGCTAACGCCGCTTGCCTTTTTGACATCCCTTGACGCATTAAACGAGCAACATTTTCCACTACCACGATCGCGTCATCAACCACTAAGCCCACCGATAACACAATCGCTAATACCGTTAATAAATTCAGTGAAAAGCCCATCATCGACATCGAAGCCACAGCACCAAGGATCGAAATAGGAATAGTGACTAAAGGCACCATAGCACTTCGAAAGGAGCCCATTAAAAACAACACCACTATACCAACAAGAAAAACGGTTTCACCTAAGGTGGTAAAAATTTCTTTTAAGGCATCACGCATATACAGGGTGCCATCATAAGCAAAATCAATACTAATACCTTCAGGTAACGACTGATTAATTTCCTCAATTGCTTGATATAAACGATCGCCAATTTCAATTTCGTTCGAACCCGGTAATGGCCACACCGAAATATAAACCGTATCATTTTCATTTAAGCGAGCCGTAACACTCGCTTCTTCTGAAGCTAACTCTATTTTGGCAATGTCTTTTAGATAAATAATTGCGCCGTCTATTTCCGCCACAATTAATTCTTCAAATTCAGCTACCGACGTTAACTGAGTATTAGCAACAATATCAATGCGTTGACGACTATTTTCAGCATAGCCCATAGTCGAAATACTGTTATTACTGGCTAAAGCCTGATAAACCTCAGCAGCACTTAAGTTATAAACATTTAACAGGTTTTCATCTAGCCATACCCGCATTGCCGGTGTTCTAGCGCCTTCAATACCAACTTTTTGAACACCTTCAATGGCGTTGATGATCGGATTAACCTGACGGGTTAAATAATCAGTAATGCGTGATAAATCATTGCCATTAGCATGAACATTCAAATAAAACACAGCAAACGGTCGATCGGCACGACTAACCGAAACCACGGGATCTTGCGATCCTTGTGGTAATTCATATCGAATTTGGCTGATCCTTGCGGTTAATTCAGCTAAGGCGCGGGTGCTGTCTTGATTAAGCTTTAGCCAAGCGGTGACTTTACTTGAGCCTGACGTTGTTGTTGAATCAACATATTCAACTCCTGGTACCGTGGCTGCTACACGTTCAATCGGCTCAGTAACAAACCCTTGCACAACATCTGCCGACGCGCCAATATAATAAGTGTCAATGACAAGTGATGAACTTTCAATTTTAGGAAATTGCAATACGGGTATTTTAAAAACTGCCCATAAGCCAGCTAAACAAATAATAATTGATAACACTAAGGCAATAACCGGCTTGCGAACAAAAATGTCCATTGCCGATGTTTTACTATTTTGAGTAATTGTCATTTGTTGTCACCTATACGCTAGGCGCTGGTGGCGCAATAAACACTTTTTTATTCGGGTATAGTTTAAATGCCCCTTTGGTAGCAATTAATTGGCCAGCTGAAACACCTGATGCAATCATCACGGTATCACCATTGCGATCAGCTAATTCAACTTTCACTTTTTTCGCACGATATGCCCCTGCTTCTGCCGGCTCTAAAACAAAAATATAATTACCTAGTTGATCACGAATAATTGCTAAATCAGGTACTGACACTAATGTTTGCTCAACACCAACCGGTACCGAAACATTTAATAAAGTATGTGGTTTTAGTGAAAGTTCAGCCTTGCTGATTTGCGCACGATATTTCAGGTGGCGTGATTGTTGTGAAAGCTGTGGATTAATCGCGATTATCTCAGCGATTAATTGTTCATTGCTGCCAATCGGAGTAATTTCAATCTCTGTGCCCAAGCTAATTTCCTGATAAGCTTGTGGTAAATAAAAATCAACCCAAATAAATTCGTTAACGCCAGTTAAGGTTAATATTTGATTGTTTTTATCTAAAAACTGACCAACTTCTAAGTTATGAATACCAACTCTGGCATCAAACGGCGCGGTAATTTTTTTCTTATCAATAGCCGTGGTTAACACCGCGACATTCGATTTAGCAATATCGACTGATGCTTGTGCTTGATCAACAAGTTCTTCACTAATTTCTTTGCTTTTTTGTAGCTTAATATAGCGTTTAAGCGTTTGTTCATTGAGCACAAGTTGTGCTTTTGCGGCAATTAAACGGGCAGCTTCATCACTGTAATCTAACTCTAACAATATTTGCCCTTGCTTTACGAAGCCACCTGATTGGGCATTAAGGGCCGTAATTTTACCGGCTAATTCATTAGCAATAGTTAGTTGTTTAAATGCTTGTACTTCACCGCTCACTTTTACTCTTGGTTGATAAGCAATAGCCGCAGCTAATTCAGCACTTACCGAAGACGCAGGCTCAGGCATATTAGCACCTTGTTCTGCTTGTGCTGCCTGCAAATTACTTTTATAAGTAAATAGGCCAAAAACTACCACGGTTAAAATAACTAAGGTAATTAGCCACTTTTTAAAATTCATTAATATTCCTTGTTTCACTGTTATTGCCTCGTTCCTTTCTAACTAAATATTGGCTAATTTGGCCTTATACCAACTGATACAACTATTATTCGAACGAAATTGTAAATGACTTAACTTAAAATTAACACTAGGAGATGATGATCTTTTTTATATAAATCGCACCCATCTTCAAAGCGACTTGCTCACGATATGGCATCTTGCTTAACGAGCTAAGCAAAATGCCACAACGAAGAGAAAACAACTTTAGGGGCTTTATGTAATTTTATCGCCAACCATAAAGGTAAGATTTAACGCCGCAAGTTTACATAGAGAAACTAAGTTTTTTTGGCAGACTTAGTTGCACCACCTAATTTATATAACCACTGATAACCAACAACTCCAGCTAATATAGAAGCAATAAGGATCCCTAATTTAGCTTGTTGCATCAGAATAGGCTGCTGGCCAAAAGCAAGTTCTGTAATAAATATCGACATTGTAAAGCCAATGCTGGCTAAGACGGCCGCACCACCAATATGTTTCATATTAACGCCATTAGGTAGAGACACGATATTCATTTTCAAGGCGATCCAGCTAAAGCAAGTAATACCAATAAATTTGCCAAATAATAGGCCAAAACTCACCCCAATAACCACAGGCTGTTTCAAAGCTTCGGTAAAACCGCTGAAATTAATTTCAACGCCAGCATTGAACAAAGCAAACAAAGGTAAGATAAAAAAGGCCACTGGCATATGCGCTTGATGTATTATCCGTTGCAAAGGGGGTTCAACACCATCAACCCCCTTTCGCAGTGCTTGTAAAGTTGAAATCATTCGGTGATTTTTTAAGATACTTTCACCTTCTTCAAAACTGTTATCAAATTGCTGTACTAACTCTTTTACTCGATCTAAAAATGCATATGGATCAAAACGTGGTAACGCCGGAATGGTAAAAGCGGTGATCACACCGGCCAATGTTGCATGAATGCCCGAAGCCATTAACGCCATCCATAACAGCACCGCTAATATAAAATAGGGCACAGTACGACGAACACCGAGTAAATTAAAAATCACCATCAATAAGGTAAATAACAGCGCAAATAATAACGCTGACCAAACAAGTTGTTCGGTATAAAAAAAGGCAATAATAATTATCGCACCAAGATCATCGACAATCGCTAAAGCGACTAAAAAAGAAATCAAAGCTTTAGGTACTCGCCCTGCCAATAAGGCAATAACACCTAAGGCAAAAGCAATATCGGTTGCCATGGGAATTCCCCAACCACGAGCTGCATCTCCCTCAGGGTTAATAGCAAAATAAATAAGTGCCGGTACCAACATACCACCAAGCGCGGCAACCGCAGGTAAGGTTGCCATACGAATGGTTGACAACTCCCCCACTAAAAACTCACGTTTAAGCTCTAAACCAACAACAAAAAAGAACAAGGTCATCAAACCATCGTTAATCCAATGCTGTAACGACTTTTCAATGACTAGGTTACCAAAACCAAATGAAACGGGATAATGCAGTACTGCTCGGTAGATATCTCCCCATGCGGAGTTGGCCAAACATAATGCAAATAACGCGGTAAACATCAAAATTAACCCTGAGGTTGCTTGATGTCTAACAAACTTTTCAAAAGGGGTAAGTAAAAGATCTAAATTACGCTCCCAAGGTGCGTATAACATTCTTACTTTTTCATGTTCAAATTTTTCTGAAGCATTGGTCATAAGCAAATTCCATGATTATTTTTATTAAATTTTTATTAAGTATAGCGCTATAAATTCCTTTAATTCACTTAAATATATACCACTTAAGCCAGTTCTTGCCATGCCCCTATAAAAACAAAAATAAATAACACTTTTTTGCATTAATATTGCTATCCAAAAGGAAATAATTCGCGCTAATATGCAGAAGAAAATACGCCAATGAATTTTGTCTGTTTTACATTGTCAGTTAACGTATTTGATGCTTTCTTTTTATAAGAAATTTATTTTGCTTGTTAATTCAAAAGCAAGCAGCACCTAATATATAGGTGAGATGAGGAAATAAAATGACAGATGACACTTTGATAGAAGAACCGGAGCACAAGCTTAATCTTCGCCACTTAACTCTTGATGATTTTGCTTATGTAAAAAGCTTAATGGATACCGTCTATCCTGATTTAGGCGGTGCTTGGCCGGAGAAAAAATTCCGTTCTCAACTTACCGTCTTTCCTGATGGCCAAATTTGCATTGAAGACCATGGCGTAGTTGTTGCCGCCGCTTTTAGTGTAATTGTTGATTACGATAAATTTGGTGATCAGCATACTTATGATGAAATCACTGGTGACGCTTACTTAACCACACATGATCCTTTAGGCGATGTGCTTTATGGCGTTGATGTTTTTGTATCACCAAAATATCATGGCATGCGTCTTGGTAGACGCTTATATGAAGCGCGCAAAGAGCTTTGCCAAAACCTCAATTTAAAATCAATCGTTGCTGGTGGTCGCATCCCTAATTACAAACATCATTCAAAAACCTTAACGCCACAAGCTTATATTGAGCAAGTGAAGCGAAAAGAAATTTATGATCCTATTTTAACTTTTCAACTCTCTAATGAATTTGAAGTAAGACGCGTTATTAAAGGGTATTTGCCCGAAGATAAAGAGTCGCATGGCTATGCTACCTTATTAGAGTGGACAAACTTATATTATGATCCTGAAAAGGCCAAACTGATTGGCGCAGACAAAACCACCGCTAGAATAGGCTGTGTGCAATGGCAAATGCGACCATTTAACTCGGTTGAAGAGCTTATCCAACAAGTGGAGTTTTTTATTGATGCGTTATCAGATTATCAATGCGACTTAGCGTTATTTCCTGAGTTTTTCAACGCACCATTAATGGGGATCGAAAGCCATAAAACCTCAATAGATTCAATTAAAGCGCTGGCCGAATATAGTTTCGAAATTGTGGAAGCCATTTCTAAATTAGCGGTTTCATATAACATTAATGTGATCGCCGGCTCTATTCCTATTATTGAAGATGACGAACTATTAAATATTTCCTATTTGTGTCGTCGTGACGGTACTGTAGATTCACAATATAAATTGCATCCAACGCCGTATGAAAAGAAAGCGTGGATCATGCAAGGTGGTAATGAACTTAAAGTATTCGACACTGATTTTGGCAAAATTGGCATTCTAATTTGTTACGATGTTGAATTTCCAGAACTTGCCCGTTTGCAATCAGAAGAAGGCATGCAAATATTGTTTGTGCCGTTTTGGACCGACACTAAAAATGGCTACCTCAGAGTAAGGTGTTGCGCCCAAGCGAGAGCCATTGAAAACGAATGTTATGTCGCTATCGCTGGCAGTGTTGGTAATTTACCCAAGGTCGATGGTGCCGATATTCAATATTCACAATCCGCGGTCTTTTCACCTTCTGACTTTTCGTTTCCTCATGATGCAATTATGGCAGAAACGACACCAAATACTGAAATGACGCTAATTGTTGATTTAGACTTAGCCAAACTTAATAAGCTGCAAAATGAAGGTTCAGTTCGAAATTATTTAGATCGCCGCCGAGATCTTTATAAAATTGACTGGTTAGGGAAATAACCTAAATCTAACCTTTGCTAGCTAAACTTAGTTTAGCTAGCAACTTCACAAAATTTTATTAAAATAAATAGCTTAAATGTAATCTAAAGGTTCTCGGCTCTAACGGATGAAAATGAATATCTTCAACGCCAGCTTCTGGCTCACCACTTAATCGTGAAGCATAATAATAATCAATGTCGTGATCGGTACTGTTAAAAACATTCAAACAATCTAAACCTAATTTAAAATGTTGCCATTGATAGGCAACGGCTAAATTTACCGTTTGAGTACTATCGGCTTTTACTTCATTAAAGCTTTCTAGCGCCCTAGCTGAAAAATAACGATAACGTACCGAACCTCGCCAGCCTAAATCTGCAGGTGTATAACTAATGCCCATACTTGCAACAAACGGTAAAGCACCATCAATATAATTGCCTTCATCTGCAACTTGATCACGAAAACGAGAGTGACTCCAAGCAAGCTCAGTGTCTAAACTCCAACTTGGGTTAAACCAATAATAAGCACTAACTTCAAAGCCATAACGTCGAGATGGACGACTAGCTTCAGTGTTACCGGCATCACCAACAAACAATAATTCAGAATCTAATTGTAATAACCAAAGTGCGGTTGAAATATTAAACTTTTGATTATTAAACCAACGAAGCCCAATTTCAGCACCTTCTGACTGCACTAATAAATCAACAGGTGTTGCGGCCTCACCTGATTGCGGATCAATCGCAATAGTAGCACCACGCGCATCATTTGAATGAAAACCTTGGCCAATATTAAAATAAGATGCTAATTGCTCATTAATTTGATAATTTAAAGCAAGTTTTAAACTTGCTAAACCGTCATTGGCAGAGCCACTATTAGCGGCAAGATCACTGTTAACATCGACATCAAAGTGGTCATAACGAAGACCTGCAGTTGCACTTAGCTGCTCAGTTAAATCGGCTTGTAACTGATAAAATAAACCAAGTGAACGTTCATCAACTTCATCCGCACGTATTGCCGCTGTCGCTTGCGCATCTTGGCTATGATATAAACCAACATCGGCAATATCATCGATTCGTAGCTGTGCTCCCACCGTTTGCTTTACGTTATAGCCGGCAAGTTTTATCAGCTGGTTATAACTTACTGAACCGCCAAAAATATCGCGACTATCAACTTGTTTAAATTCATCACCTTGCGTCGGATCATCAAGTAGGTAAGTAAAGTTAGAAAATAAGTCTAGCTCTGAGCGGATCCAATACGCTGATGTTTGCCAGTGTTTATTTTGCCACTGTGCCGATAAACTATAACGGCTAGCACTACCACCAACATCGTTATCAATTGACCCTAAGCGATCAATAAGGCCTTGCTCAACCGCTCGAGTTGGTATTTGGTCAGCTGAATTCCAGCTATTATCATAAGCCATAAAGGTGACAGATAAATCACCGTCAGCAACTTTAGTGACATAACGGATATTAGCATTTAATTTTTGAATATCTTCATCAATATCCGTCCACGGTCCTTGATAGGTTTGATGTTCAACCCCAAGCAATAAAGTACCGTCAGCAATTTTAACTTGATCAGCCGCAAATACTCGTTGGTAATCATCTTCACCAAGCGACAAACTTATTTGAGGGTGTGTTAGCTGATTTTTTAAATTAAAGGTTGCACCACCAGCCGATGAAAAATCACCTAATTCAGCATAATAAGTGCCTTTTTGATAATGAATACTTTTCACTAACTCAGGAATAATAAAGTTTAAATCAGTATAGCCCTGACCATGACCGTGAGTGCGCATATTAATCGGCATACCATCAATTTGAGTATTAAAATCGGTACCATGATCAAGATTAAAGCCACGTAAAAAATATTGGTTCGCTTTACCTGAACCACTGTGCTGTGTAACCACCATCCCAGGTACAAACTCTAATAATTCGCCGGTACGTAACATTGGTCTTACTTCAATTTCAATATCACTGATCTCTCCCTCAGAAACTGAGATGGTTTGACCTAAGTTATTGGCACGATAGCCCTCAATTAAAATAGTTTCGTCAGGTGTTTGTTCGGGTAACTCATGTGCGGTAGCTGGTTGAATGGCCACTAAAAAAGCACTAAATAAAAGCGAATATTTTTTCATTATTGTTTAACAGTCTATAATTTGGGGAGATATGTAATTGATTGATTATATCAAAAAAAAACAGAAGATTAGCTAAGTCGCTTTAAAAAAATGCTTAGCTATATTTGCGTCGTATTTAGCTTAAAAGTAAAAAACCGTGCTCAATAATTTGAGCACGGTTTTTTTAGCGTATATTGGCTATTAATACTTTCTTCTAACGAGTACTAAGCTGAATAATGCTAAAAGAAACAGCATATTAACACTACCACCACCGCTACTTGCTGTATTAGCAGCATCATTGCCTGATTCTGGTTGTGGCGTTGGCTGAGGTGTTGGCTCTGGTTCAGGCGTTGGCTCTGGTTCAGGCGTTGGCTCTGGTTCAGGCGTTGGTTCTGGCTCAGGCGTTGGCTCTGGCTCAGGTGTTGGCTCTGGCTCAGGTGTTGGCTCTGGTTCAGGCGTTGGCTCTGGTTCAGGCGTTGGCTCAACGCTATTAACATCTAAATCAATCAGTTGAAGATATAACGGCATTGAACTACCCGAAGTACGTTCCATTAAATAATAATATAAAATACCATCTTCAATATGTATGGTTCCGTGATCAAAAATCGGCCCAGAGGTCGCATGATAAACACGGGTAAAATCATTGGTACCACCTTGCGCTTTTTCAACATACGGACGACCGTTGTCTAAACCAACAATATAAATATTTTCGCCTGCCGTATAAATTTCATCGGCACCAGCAAATTCAGTGGTAATAATAAAGTCATCAGCACCTGCTGGTTTATATGAATGCAAAGCAACATCTTGGAAATCGGCACGGCTTCTATCAGTTGAGCGCACTTTACTAATAATATGAATATCTTCGTTTTCCGTTACCGTCCAGTCGAAACCGCTCACAATATATACGGAGTTGGCATCAGTATGGCCCGTAATGTAATCACCAGGTTCAAATACTTTAATTTCATCGGAATCAATTAACGGCCAAGTTATTGATTCACCTTGATGGTTTTTCCAATCACCAAAACCTTCTGGATGATCTGAATAGGCGTAATAAACACCATTTTGATATAAATATTTATCGTTATTATCACCACTGCGCTGCTGGAAACCGACACGAAGTTTGCCATTAACATACTTCATATTTCCGTACAGACCCCAGTTGTAAGCATTTCCTTTAGATTTTTGATCTTTTTCATTAAATTGAGTGAAAGTTGACCATTTCTGTTCAGCGGCATCATAGCGATTAAAAACATAAGCACCGTTATTATTACCACCTAAGCGCATATACAATAAAAGTGTGCCGTCATCTGTTTCAAAAAATTTTGGGTAAGTTAAACGAGCAAAGTTACTTTTATCTGCAATATCGCCCGTCATCGTAATATGCTTATAGTCATCAGCACCTTGACTGATGCTGCTGGTATCTTTAACAAATTTATCTAAGGTAAAGTCGTCATCAGCAAGATCTGCAGCACCAGCAACACTATAAGAATAACGGAAAAAGTCATCTTTAAAATTACCGCCATAGTTATTGTCATCATAAGCGTGCATGTCGTACACCATATGAATAGTACCGTTAATTGGGCTTACCGCTAAACCAATGGTATTGTGAGACTCACCTATCCACCAGTTACCTTGATAGCCGGTATGTTGATGAGGAAATTCAATAGTTTTTAACTGTTTTGATATTGTGTTATAGCGAGACAACATAACATGGCGATCGTTTTTACCACCACGATACCAAGTCATAAACACATAATGTTTATACGTTTTTACTGCATCGCCGTGAGCAGAAATGTTTCTACCAAAATGATAATGATAAGTTGCGTCATCTATTCGTTCTTGCTCACTTTGAGCTTTGACATTGTTGGCTGTATCTTTTGAACCATCAAAATGTAAACCATTATCAGCTATTTTAACTTGCTGTTTTAGTGTTACTTCAGCTACCGCATTGTAATTAACTGCAATTAATAAACTCGACGCACACAACAGCTTGTTGAACTTAGCTACTTTATTCAGCAAGTGCGTTATTTTTTTGCTCATTATTTCCCCTCAATCTTTTGATAAGATTTTGTTAATTTTTAACACAACCGACCTAATAAGGCTGATTATGATTATTTACGATCATTATTGCAGTTTATTGTCTGTTATTCAATGTATGAATTTTGTTCGATACGCTATTGATGCGTTGATTGATAACTGTTGATAAGAGGGAAATGACAAAATAAAAAAGGCGCTGATCATAACAATCAGCGCCTTTTAAAATACCTAACCTGAACTCGGGATAACAACTTGCTTTCTAGCAGCTGTTTTTCCTTATTACAGCGTTAAATTTGATTGCAATAGACTCGCTATTGACGCTCAAATTTGCCTTGTACTAAGAAAAAACATCAAGCTAGAATAGGTGAAATACCATAAAGTATGTTTATTTCATATTGTTAGCTAATTTCTTATCTCGAGTTCAGGTTAGCATTTTGTTACAGGTTTAATGTACCTTCAAAGGTGTATTGACCTGGCGTTAAGTTAGTGACTTGCTTGCTCGCTTGCGCCTTGCCATTCATGCTCAGTGTATTGTCTTGTAACTTAGGCAAAACAACGTCAGCTGTCGTGTTTTTAGGTACAATTACCGTCATCATTAACTTATTGTTACTGATCTGCCAATCAACACTAACTTCACCTTGTGGTGTACGGTAATTACCGCTAGCTTGAGTCAATTTATCACCGAACTGTGGCTCAATATGAATACGTTTGAAGCCTGCTTCAGCCGGTGTTATTCCAAGAATACCTTCATAAAACCAACGCGATACTGTGCCATAAGCGTAATGATTTAAAGAGTTCATCCCTTGTGGGTTAAAGCCATCTTCTAATGAATATGAATTCCAACGCTCCCAAGTTGTCGTTGCCCCATTATTGATAGAATAAAACCAAGATGGATATGTTTCTTTAAACAATAAGTCATAAATAATATCGCTACGATCGGCAGCTTGTAATACTGAAATTAACAACGGCGTACCTAAGAAACCAGTTCTTAAATGATTATCCGCTTTTTTCAGTAATTCAATTAACTTTTCTAACGCGAGTGCTTTTTCTTCCGGCTTAAATAAACCAAATTCTAAGCCCAATAAGTAACTTGTTTGGGTAGCTAAACCTTTTTTAGGTAATAAGTTATCATCAAAAAAGTGTGCTCGGTAAGCACTAACAATTTTGTTATGTAATGCCGTTAGTGATTTAACATCGTCAGTTTTACCTAATACTTCTGCCGCTTTTATTGTCAGTTCAACTGAACGAGCATAGAAGGCTGTTGAGATCAGTGAATAATCAGTGTCACCACGGTTACCCCCTTCACCATCTTTTAAACGACCTTCATCTGGGTATGGCTGTAACCAATCACCAAAGGTTTTCATATTAGAGATATGATTTTTAGCTTGGCTAGTGTGGTAGTTAATCCAACCATTCATCATGTCATAGTTATCAGCAAGAATTGTTTTATCGCCCGTTACGACATAAAGTTCCCAAGGAATAATGGTAGCCGCATCACCCCAACCTGATGAAGCCCAGTTGATCCATTTAACAAATGGAATATATAACGGGATCATGCCGTCGTCGGTTTGATCTTCACGCACACTTTCTAACCAAGCAGACCAAAAACCATAAACATCTGCCATATACATAGATGGTGTAACAAATACGTTAGCATCACCCGTCCAACCTAAACGTTCGTCACGTTGCGGACAATCAAGTGGAATATCATAAAAATTACTGCGTAAGCCCCACACGATATTTTCAGAAAGCTTGTTTAATTTTGCATGTGAACTTTCAAAGTTATTAAATAGTTCGACATCAGAATGCTGAATTAACGCTGTTGCCCAAGCTTTTGTTGGTACTTTTGAAGCATCAAAACCTGTTATTTCGATATAACGATAACCGTGATAGGTAAAAGTTGGCTGATATTCAATCACACCCGTTTGATTAGGTAGATAATAATCAGTCGATAAAGCGCTACGGTAGTTCTCTGTGTAAAACTCGCCTTTATGAAGTGCTTCAGCAAAACGAATTCGCACTTCTTGCCCAGCAATTACCGGAATATTAACGCGTGGTACACCAACCATATTTTGACCAAAATCAAAGATGACAACATCATCTTTATGGCTAACAATTGTATCAACCGGCAACTCATCAATAAAACGGATCGGCTCATGACGTTTAGGGCGTAATTGCACGGCTTCATCTAGTGGCTCAGTAACAACTGACGCCCAAGCTTTATCGTCAAAGTGATTGTTGTTCCAACCAGGCATTTCAAAAGCTTGCTCGTAACGTTCACCATCATAATTGCTAGCAAAACGAATAGGCCCTTGTTGCGATGCTTTCCAGCTACTGTCTGTAGCAATTACTTCTGTTTGGCCATCCGTGTAAGTTACTTCTAACTGCGCTAAAAATCGCGGTGGTAAAACGTGATCTTGTTCTTCTAATTTATAAACACGACCAGAATACCAACCGCCAGCTAAACTTGCCGCTAAGGTATTTGCGCCTTGATTAAGTTGTTCTGTTAAATCGTAAGTAAGCGTTTCAATGCGTTTTTGATATGGTGTCCAACCTGGTGTCATTACATCTTTAGTTGACACTTCAACGCCATTAACAAACGGCTTAAATAACCCTTTGGCGGTAATGTATAAACGTGCTTGTTTTATTTCTTTTGTAAGTTCAAATGATTTACGGAAGTATTGCGGTGTTGCCAATGTTGCTTTCGAAGGCTTTTTAGCAAGTTCTGTATCGGGATGACCAATCCATTGCGCTTGCCAATCAGTATTCGTTAATAAACCCAGTTCGATTTTTTGTGGTTCGCTCCAAGCTGATACTTGCGAATTTTCATCCCAAATGCGTACCCGCCAATATAGCTGTGCTCGTGATGCTAACGCTTGCCCTTGGTATTTGATCCAAGAAGTTTCACTTGAAAGCACTTTTTTGCTATCCCAAAGATCAGCCGCACTGTCTAATAAAGCAGGAGACGAAGCCACTTGCACTTGATAAGCTGATTGAAATTCCGACTCTGCATTAGCGGGTATTTTCCATGAAAAACGAGGTGCTGATTCATAATAACCTAGCGGCTCATTAAAGCCTTCACCAACAGTTAATGCATTTGGTGATGCTAACGTTTCAGCAACAATTGCCACTGGTTGTGACGCGTTTTCTGGTGTTTTATCACCACAGGCACTTAACAACAAAAGTGCTGTTGCACCGAGTGCTTTCGAAAAATAGCTAAAACTTTTTTTCGTTGTTTGATAACTTAATAGATAAGTTGACATGAATACTCCGTTGAATAATTAGTAACTAACGGTATAACTGTTAGTTTTACTTTCTTGGTAACCAATTCGATGCGCGAGTACGTTAATTTCGGTACCTGCTGGTGCTGTAAATGGAGCTTGGTACAACTGCCACAAGC
Source organism: Thalassotalea agariperforans (assembly GCF_053470345.1). Classification (NCBI taxonomy): domain Bacteria; kingdom Pseudomonadati; phylum Pseudomonadota; class Gammaproteobacteria; order Alteromonadales; family Colwelliaceae; genus Thalassotalea; species Thalassotalea agariperforans. The sequence continues at coordinate 92,837 of NZ_JBQMWH010000010.1, forward strand.
TTGGTTCAACACCTTCTTTAATAATTTGATACGCGATAGTTGCACCTAAAGTTTCATTATTAATGGTTACTACACCATCAACAAACTCAACCTGTGGCGCTTTTGTTTGCGGCTTAGTAGTCTGGCCTTGCCACAAATTATCAATCAATTGTCTCTCTGGTTTATTAGGCGTATCACCGATATCTGCTAACCATCTATCCATTTCCGCACTAAGGCGATTAAGCGTCTTTTGATGCTGAGGATCTGTCGCCAGATTATGTAATTCATGAGGGTCATTTATCGTATCAAATAACTCTTCTTTCGGTTTTTTCTCTCTAAACCATTGTGCTTGAAATTCATTTAATTGGCCTGCAGCTTTTAAACGTAATAACTCTTGCATCGTTGGAATTTTTTCACGGTACGCTAGTGGTAAATAATAACCTTGCTCTGGACGATAATTACGTATGTATTTAAAACGCTTATCTTTAACCGCACGAATAGCATCAGTGACTTCATCAAAACGATCGGCAGCGGCATGAATATAATCACGCGGTTTATTAAGGTTGTTAATAAAATTACGGCCATGCATATATTCAGGTACTGAAATACCCGCTAATGCCATCGTTGTTGGGGCAAAATCAATAAAACTTATTAGCTGATCATCAACCGTTCCTGCTTGGTTTTTGTCAGGGAAACGAATGATCATTGGCACTTTTAAGCCACTGTCATAAATTAAGCGTTTTTGACGAGGTAAAGGACCACCATGATCAGAATAAAAGACAATTATGGTATTGTCGTATAAACCGTCGTCTTTTAACTGCTGTAAAATCGCCCCCATTTGTCGATCAGTTTCAGCCAAATTGTTATACATTTTCCACATGTCGCGACGAACAACATCTGTATCAGGTAAATACGGTGGAATATTAAACTGCGTATCTTTAGATAAATGAACAGCTGTTTCGCTTTCTTTGGTTTTTATGGAATGATGTTGAGGCAATTCAGCAATGCGTTTGGCATCATCTGAAAAATAGTGACGAGATTCTATTTTTCGAAAACCATAAGGTTCGAACAAACCTGACTCATGGGTAGTAGTAAAATTAAAAACTGCAAAAAATGGTTTATCGGCTGGGCGGTTACGCCAATGGGCGTAAGGACCACTTTCATGCCAAGCCGCTTTAGGTGCCTCAAATTGGTAATCGGTTTTTAAATTATTGGTGGTGTAATAACCTTGCTCACGCATGTACTGACTTAGCATTTTAGCTTGAGCGGGTGGTACCGCTTCGTACTTTGGTAAACCTGTTTGTTCAGTATTAGATGTTGTTCGCATATGATTAGCACCAATAGCCGATGGGTACATACCAAGTGCTAAAGCAGCCCTACTTGGTGAACAAACACCCGAAGTAGAATAAACATTGGTATATTTAACCCCTTCTTTGGCTAAGCTGCTTATCGTTGGTGTACTGATGGTATTGTCGCCATAGTCCGGTAAGATTGGGCTCATATCCTCAACAACTAACCATAAAATATTAGGTTTTACCTTCTCAGTTTTTACAACTGAAGATGTATTTTCTACGCTTAAGTTTTTGCGGTTTTGTTGTTCACAGGCACTTATTCCAACGAACAAAAAGGAAATCAAACCCCATTTTAAATAAAATTTCATATTCTTAATCTTATAGCATTATGGTTATTACTCATGTTTAGTATGAGTTTTATAGCTTTATTTACTTACTAAAAAAGCACAGCTCTTTAGCAGATAAAAAGCAAAATAAAATCAATATTAATCATGATATGTTAAATAAAATCAAATTTAAACACAAAGATTCAATATAAATAATGGGATTATTAGTTATGAGGTAATAAAACAATATTGCTTTGAGGATTTATAAAGAAACAAGATGAAACAAATTATTTAGGCTTAATTGCTAATTCTTCATCAAACTCAAACCACAATTCGGCTCTGTTTAGTTTAGTATCTTGAGGTAGATAAGGGTTTTCTATGACAAACACTTTGCGCTTATTTAATTCTGCTTTTGTTAGTTTGTCACCAAAATGGCGATAAAATATTTTTTTATAAGTGCCATCGGCGATCATTCTTTCTAAGCCTTCTTCAATGCGCTTGGCTAACCTTGGCTCTTTTGGAGAAACAAAAATATAAAAGGGTGACTTAATATAAAGTGCTATCGTTTTTTCCACCGCCAACTCAGTAAATTTTTCTTTGCGCAGTAGTAAATCGTCGGCAATATCGTTAACCGCAAGTGGAATATAATCAATCCGTCCTGACGCTAACATAGGAAAAAGCCCATCAAGGGTACTAACTTCAAAAAAATTAAACTGGTGTTTTCTAAAAACGTCAGAAGTGGTCCAACCCTGACGAAGGCCGGCCAGCTTATTTTTTAATTGATTGATATTTTCTATTTGAGCGAAGTCAGCTTGATTATTTTGGTTGATGGTTAATAACCGGTAGTTCATTACACCACGCTTTAACGGGATTTTTATCGCTAATGACTTGGCTTCCAATTCAGGCTTGGTAATTGCCATAAAAAGATTTATCTCTTTACCTGATTGAATATCTAAAATGGCACGTTGTGGCACACGATAAGGCACCGTTTGCTCAATTTTATAAGCACCGTATGTATCTTGGGTAGCAATCAGTGCTTGTTCTAAAATCTCATATTTATATGGCATGCGTGGATCATTATGCATTCTCGGCTTGCCAAATTTAACAACATCAATCGCCAATGTGCTGAACGAGAAAAAGATAAAACTCACAACTAAAAAACGCATAACACCTACCACTTATTACTAAGTAAACAAATCTTAATACAAAACGCTAATAAAAAGTCATTCCTGAGTATTTAATATGTAACCTTAGCACCATTTGATAAAACATGGTGCAGAATAAAAAATAAACCTAAATGCGCGCATTTATCATGCTGCCAATAAAAAATCACAATAACAGTACTGGTGCCATTATAGTAAATTTTAATCAATCAACCCTAGATGTTTAGCATGGTAGCTTAAATGCTGGTCAATAAAACTACTGATAAAAAAGTAACTATGATCATAACCCTCTTCCATATTTAAGGTCAGCGGATACCCCACTTGCTGTGCTGCTAATTGTAATAATTCAGGCTTTAATTGCTCTTCCAAGAAGTTATCTTGACTACCTTGTGACACCAGCATTGGAATGTTACTAACCGTATTTTTTATTAAATGGCAAGTATCATATTGCTGCCAATTAGCCGTATCCACTCCCAAATAAGCGGTAAATGCTTTTTGCCCCCAAGGGCAATTCATAGGGTTCACTATTGGGCTAAACGCCGAAACCGATTGATACATGGTTGAATTTTTTAACGCTATAGTAAGCGCTCCATGCCCCCCCATTGAATGTCCGCTGATCGACTTATTTTTTGATACAGGAAAGTTATTTTCGATTAATACCGGTAACTCTTTCACAATATAATCATACATTTGATAATGTGTAGACCAAGGTTGCTCGGTTGCATTTACATAAAAACCTGCACCTAAACCTAAATCGTAAGCGCCCTCGCTATCATCAGGTACACCTTCACCACGCGGGCTAGTATCTGGCGCAACAATAGCAATACCAAGCTCTGCCGCTTTTTTAAAGGCACCCGCTTTTTGCATAAAATTTTCGTCACTGCAAGTTAAACCTGACAACCAATATAACACTGGTACTTTATGTTGTGCGCTTGCTTGTGGCGGCATAAATACAGCAAAGCGCATTTGACAAGAAAGAACATTTGATTGATGTTGATATTGCTGATGAAAACCACCAGCAACTTTGTTTTCTGATACTTTTTCTAACATAATATTTAACTTATTGGTCACTGAATATTGGTAACTGCTGTTTTGTGTCTTTAACACTCGCCTTCAAACGAATCACGAGTGTAAAGACAAAAAATAAGGGAGAGGATTATTTATTAAAATGAATAACGCTACGAATACTTTCACCTTTATGCATTAAGTCAAAAGCTTCGTTAATACCTTCTAGACCCATTGTATGGGTAATAAAATCATCTAATTTAAACTCACCCTGTAAATAACGTTCAACATAGTCAGGCAATTCAGTACGACCTTTCACGCCACCAAATGCTGTACCACGCCATACTCGACCAGTAACTAGCTGAAAAGGTCTCGTTGATATTTCTTGTCCAGCACCAGCAACACCAATGATCACCGACTCACCCCAGCCTTTATGACAACACTCTAACGCCGAGCGCATGACATCAACATTACCGATACATTCAAAAGAATAATCAACACCGCCATCGGTTAATTCAACGATATAATCTTGAATTGGCCCCTCGATGTTTTTTGGGTTTATACAGTCAGTAGCACCTAGCTTTTTAGCTAATTCAAATTTACTGTCATTAATATCGATAACTATTATACGACTCGCTTTTGCCATAGTCGCGCCAATCACCGCGGATAAACCAATACCACCTAAACCAAAAATGGCAACCGTATCACCAGCTTCAACTTTTGCGGTATTCATGACCGCACCCATACCGGTAGTCACCCCACACCCTAACAAACATACTTCTTCTAAAGGCGCAGATGGATTAACTTTAGCTAACGATATTTCAGGTAAAACAGTATATTCAGAAAAAGTAGAACAGCCCATATAATGGTAAATTGGTTGGCCATCTTTATAAAAACGCGTAGTGCCATCAGGCATTAAACCTTGCCCTTGGGTGGTACGAATTTTTTGACATAAATTGGTTTTTCCTGATAAACAAAACTTACATTCGCGACATTCTGGTGTATACAATGGAATAACATGGTCACCAACAGCAACACTAGTCACCCCTTCACCAACTTGTTCAACAATACCGCCACCCTCATGGCCTAAAACCGCCGGAAATATACCTTCAGGATCTTCTCCCGATAAAGTAAAAGCATCTGTATGGCAAACCCCTGAAGCAATAACTTTTACTAACACTTCACCCTTTTTAGGAAGCATTACATCAATTTCTTCAATTGATAATGGTTGATTAGCCGCCCATGCGACCGCAGCTTTTGCTTTTATAAATTGCTCAGACATAAGTTTCTCAAATGTTAATTGTTTACTAATTTTAATGACCTTATCGCATTATACGGATATACCCAATTGAAATTAATAGCTAATTTATATTTAGATACAAAAAAGCAACTAACCATAGTTGCTTTCAATTAATAGGATAATCGTTTTCCTAAATATTCTTACATTAAGTTTTAAATTTACTCACTAAGCTCGACAATTGATTTGCTGAATTAGCCACTTCTTCGGTAATAGTGAACGACTCAACTGAAATCGCTTCATTTTCTTGTGCAGTTGAATGCAGCTCTTCCAAAGTATGAGTTATTGATTGTGAAACTTGTGTTTGCTCTTCAGTTGCCGCTGCTGTTTGGTGTGAGTAACCGCTTACTTCATTAGCAATTGTTAACATGTTTTCAAATTGCTTTTCAACGTTATTAACTATTTCAACAACTGCTTGAGTTTTTTCAGCGCCAGCATTAATTGACAATGAAACATTACTGACTCCTGCCTGTAATTTTTCAATCATATCTTGAATGCTATTGGTCGACTCCTGCGTACGATTAGCTAAGGTTCTTACTTCATCAGCAACTACCGCAAAACCACGCCCCTGCTCACCGGCACGTGCCGCTTCAATAGCTGCATTTAAGGCTAATAAATTAGTTTGCTCGGCAATACCACGAATAACATCTAACACCGAAGCAATTTGATTTGAGTCACCCACTAACACTTCTGTTGTTTGATGAGCACTAACCACCGCCGCATTAACCTCATCAATGCCAGAAATTGCTGATAATAACTGCGCTTTACCATCACTAGCTGTTTGTCTACTTTCATTGGCTGTAGTCGCTGAATTAGTTGCCACCACAGAGATCTCTGCATTTGCTTCCGACAATTCATTCACCGAATGAGTTACGCTGCCAACAAAAGTTTGCTGTGCTTCCGCTGATTGTCGCGTTTTTTCTGCAATCGCTTCAAGTGATAAAATATTTTTACTTAAACTAGCGGATTCTTGCTGAATATTTTTTATAAGTGCTGCTAAGTTTTCGACAAAGTCATTGAAAGCATCGGACACTTTAGCTAATTCTGAATTATTTCTAAAATTTAATTTACGGGTTAAATCACCATCACCTTGGCCTATTTCTTTAATTAAATGCGCTAATTCATATAATTCTTCAGAAAATTTCTTCGGTGACAAATAAGCAATAGCAATCGAAAAAGCAAGCACTGCTAAGATGATGATTTGTACAATACCGGCGATAGTATTAATATCTTCATTCACCGCGGCTACGGTATTATTTTCAACAATTTCTACAGCCTCACCTGCTTTATCTAGAATATCTCGAACCTGCGCAAAATACACTTGCGAACTACTCAACTGCTCCTCTAATATCGCTTTATCTTGCTGGCTTGCCACTAATTCAAAGTATTTCGTTGACGCTGCCAACCATTGATTATAAACCCCTTTAAAACCAGTAACATATTGATCAACTTCACTATACCCCTTCATGATAGCGGTAAACTGATTAAAACGATCAAGTACTTGCTGGGCATTTTCGGTAAATTCATTTTCCAAGGCAGGATCGTTGGCAGATAAAGCCGCTTGCTGTGCCACAAAAGCCTGATAAATATCCCTATCCGCATTTAATATCAGCGACAAAGCAGGTGTGTACTTTTTATCGTAATCACTAATCAAATCATCCTTTTTGCCCAATAAGTACGTTTGAGCAATATAAGTAACAATTACCACTGAAATAACAGCAATTAACGGTAAGGTGTATTTTACTCTTAATGATTTAAAATCCATAAATTTAACTCTTAACACAATTTACATAAACTATAGACGAAATTTATCAAATGGGGGCAATGACAAAATATTTTTAACAACACTTCAACTAGACCTTATACGCTACTATGCTAAACTGCCTAAAAATCTTACATTTTTAAAGCATATGAACGAGAAAAAACTTTTAGAACAAGCGCATTTAGCCTGTAAAAACCGAGGTGCTAGATTAACTCCGATCCGTGAGCAGGTCTTTTTATTACTGGCGAAACACCATGGCGCTGTTGGGGCATACGATTTATTATCAGAATTACAAACTATCGACCCTTCTGCCAAACCTGCAACCATTTACCGCGCATTAGACTTTTTAAATCAGCAAGGTTTTGTTCATAAAATTGAATCGATTAATTCCTTTGTTATGTGTGATCATTTCAGTGAATGTAGTCATCCGGTACAGCTTTTGATTTGTGACGAATGTGGTAGTGTTGATGAAATTCAGTCAGAAAATTTAGATTTAGCTTTACGTTCAATGGCTGATGCGAACGGCTTTAAAATCAGCCATCAAATTGTTGAAGCGCATGGTTTATGTCAAACATGCCAAAGTTAACACGTTAATGAAATGAGTTAATAAGGTTTAAATAAAGCAAAATACAGGCAATAAAAATAACTGAAATGTTTAAAACCTATGATTTGGAAAATTTTAAAATTAAGCAAACAATAACAAACAGTCAGATTTATCGCCTAAGAAAGATCACAAATAATTACCGAAAATATTGCGCAACACCTTGTAATTAGTTATAAAAACATTAGAAGATATTAATTTTCATTAAACGTTTAAGTGACTAAAGCAAGATAATTGTTAACGGTCGAAAACAAAAAACCAATTTTTTTACGAGGATTATTGGTAAAAAACGATTTACTCGTCGATACTTAGGCTAAACAAATAATACTGTGAATTATCAAGACGCTGCAAAAAAGAGCAGTTTATGCCTCGATAAAAAACATCGTATTTTATTAATTAAATAATAATATCTGCTTCTGATTTACATTTGTTTCTTAACAATGCAGAATGAAGCAATAATAGACAAAATAAGGGCTTGGAAAGCTTCATGAATGTAGAGTTTATTAACCCATTTTTATCATCTATGCTAAATGTTATGTCAACTATGGCGCAGATGGAATTAACCCCCGAAAAACCAAAGCTTAAAAGCGATGATATTGCCAAAGGTGATGTCTCAGGTTTAATTGGTATGGTCAGTGAGCAAGCCAAGGGCTCATTATCTATTACTTACGAAGGTTCTTTAGCGATCGCCACCATGAAAAAAATGGTGGGTGAAGGCCCTGATGAAGTTAATGATGAAATAATTGATCTTGTTGGTGAGATCACCAATATGGTCACTGGCGGTGCAAAACGTATGTTAAGCGAAAAAGGTTTCGAGTTTGACATGGCAACGCCTATGGTTGTATCCGGTAAAGACCATACTATTCATCATAAAGCTGAAGGCCCTGTCGTCATTATTGCATTGAGTTCACCTGATGGAAAAGCCTATATTGAATTCTGCTTTGACTAAAAGCCGTTAAAGCCTGACGTCTATTACTAAATTAATAAACCCCAATACAGTTTTGTATGGGGTTTTTTATTAGCTAAATTTTCTATTTATTAATGAACCTGAATCTAGGTTAATGAGTATATTATGTGGTTACAAAGTGAATTTACTTTAAAAGCAAGGCAACGTGGTTTTCATTTGATCACCCGTGAAGTAGAGCAAGCCTTGCCCGATATCAGCCGAATTTCTGTTGGCGTAGTGCATTTATTTATTCAGCACAGCTCAGCTTCTTTAACCATTAATGAAAATGCAGACCCGACGGTACGCACCGATATGGAGTCACACTTTAACCACTTTGTGCCTGAAAGAGCGAAATATTATCTCCACACTTATGAAGGTGATGACGATATGCCCGCTCATATAAAAGCCAGCATATTAGGCGCAAATATCACCATACCGATTACTAATGGCCGTTTAAATTTAGGTACTTGGCAAGGTATTTATTTGGGTGAACACCGTGATCACGGTGGCCGTCGCCATATTGTAGCCACCATCTCTGGTGAATAAGGTCAATTTGAGTCAATTATTGCCCACTTGTGCCGGTTAAAATATTCCATCGCTGCGTTGTTTTCAATCCCAATAGCCAGGTATTGCTCAATCAAGCGCCTTGCCATGATGTATTTTTCCTACGCACAACAAGATCACAAACTGAATGAAATTGGTATAAAACAAAGCGTATTGCCCTTTTTTCTGGATAAATTCACCTCAAAGTGCAATACGATCTTGTCGTTCAAGAGTCGCTAAATAACCTAAACTTAGAATAAAAAGTCCCACAGCTAAGCGCTATGTGTTTACCAACTATTACCAACCATGCCGTAACAATTAAAAATCATTCTCAATAAAAGTAAAAATAAATTCAAATTAAAACAACGAGTTAAACATTAATTTTAAAATAACTAAAATAATTTGGAATAAACTCCATTCGTCAATCGTTACCTTAGTGACTTTACTAAAAACTCCATGAGGATACGATTATGATGAACTTAACTAAAACAGCTTTATACATTTCATGTGCATTAACAACAACGGCTTTTGCTAACACTGAAGCGAACTTAACTTTCTCTACAAACAGTAATGCGCAAGCTGAATATCAAATGGAACAAGCTCAGTTTACGACAGCTTCAACTATGCAAAACCAGGCAAATGCATCATCAGAGCAGAACATCGATACAGATACAAGCCAAGCAGCTCAAGCGAATAACGAAGTAGCCGCTAGCAATAACAGCGAAGTTGAAGCCAGTGCAGAACAAGATGATAAGGTAGCGGGAAATAGCTCAGTATCAAATGAATCTTCGGCTGAAGCTAACTCTGAAACAACATCAGAAACAAACTCGGATGAAAGCAGCGATACAGCAAAAACTGGTTCAGAAGCTGATGGTGAAGCGTCAATGTCAGTTGGTAGCAAATTATTCGCTGAAACATTAACAAAATCAGGTCAGCAACTACAAGCTAACGTAGGTGAAAGCCATACCATGTTACAAGAAACTCTTGTCTCTGGTAGTTCATCGGTTGTTTCAACTATCGACTCAGGTATTACATCTGGGGTAACTCTGGGCCAAAACGTCAATACAACGAGTAGTGAAACAATTGACCTAGCTCTAACGGCTAGCGAACAGCAAGCCATGGCTGTAATAAATAACTTGTCTGCAACTGTAGAGCAAAATACCAGTGTTATTGTGGAACAAGCGATTGATAACACAGTAAATGCCAACTTGGCGGCGGAGCTATTAAGTAACACAGAAGCACTTACTGATGCCGAAGTAACTAATGCCTTAAGCCAAACGCTTGATGCCACCATCAATGCCACCACAGAACAAAGTGTTCATAACAGTGTCGAGCAAAGTGTTACGCAAAACGTAACTGAACAAATTGACAATGCGGTTACCTTAACCGTTGATAATTCAGTAGAAAATGCGATTAACGCTAGCTCAGGCTTAGGTATTTAACCTTAACTATCAAAGCCAATAGTAAATAACGAGACAAGGCGAGTTTTAACCACTCGCCAGCTCTTTTATTAATGCAACGTTTGTGGAGCATCAAAATGAAAAACATTAACCCCCCTTTATTACTACTTAGCGTCTTAATCGGCTCTGCCATTGCTAGCAGTGTACATGCCGATGATGTTGACCTAACTTGGGAAGTTAACAGTGGTGTTAAGCACGACAATACTTTAACTATTGCCGAACTTGATCAAGTTAGTCAGCAATCAGACGTTGCCTTAACCTTACAAGCCCAAGCAAAAGTTAAATGGCAAATCACCCCTAAATTAACCTTAAAATCTACCGCTAGTTACCAAATTAATGACTATCAAAGGTACAGCAATTACGACTTAAATATCGCTAAAATTGCCTTCGATTTAGATTATCGTTTAGCTGACTCAACCATAGGCACAAGTTATTATTTTGTTGATGCCAAGCTCGATAAAGCCGACTTTTTACAATTTAGTCAAAACAGCCTTTATTGGTCAAAATTATATCAGCAACGTTATTTATTGCGTTTTTCTGCTGATATTAAAGAAAAAGAATTTGCTAACTTAACCGAACGTGACGCCAGCAGTTTTTCAGTTAGCAACCAACACTTTTACTTTTTCAATCAAGCTAAAAGTTTTGTCTCGCTCAATTTAACGGCTGATAATGAAAATGCCAAAGACAACCAATTTTATTTTCGTGGTTTTGGTGTTCGCGCGTTATATTCTCATAGTTTTGTCGGCTGGCAGCATGAGCAACAACTACAATTTGGTTGGCAATATAACAAAAGAGATTATCAACAAGCCGGTACCGAGGAACAGCCACAACGTAAAGACAATAGCCAAGTGGTTGACGCAACCTGGTTATTCAACCTAACGCCAAACTGGTCAATAAACACTAAAGTGGAATATGGTAATTATCAATCAACACTTGAAAACTTAAATTACGATGAAACCATCACTTCATTGAGCTTAAAAGGCACATTTTAACTCTGTAAAACACGCTTTATACCCATCCTAATTTGCCGACCGCTTCATACTTTGAACCGGTCGGTTTTTTACTTAACGGCTAATTTCAACTTTATAATTAATTTTAGAAAAATGTAACTAAGTCCCAATCCAATTAGCAATAAGTGAACAACCAATACCTATAATAATTGTTGTAACAAAGTGAGCTGCCGCTTTTAATTTACTGTTTTTAATTTTTGTTGCTGACTCCAAAACATAATTTTCATCCGCTCCAGAAAAATTAATATATGATTGCTCATAAATACTATCTAAGTTGTACTCAATTCTATTACCAAAAAAACTACCTATACGAATTGACAAATAAGCTAACAAAACTGAAGCCAAAGAAAATATGACAGCTATTTTTGTATTTATATTTTCAATCAAAATTTTATCTGAAAACACATAAACATAATAACAAATCAAACTTAGCAGAGAGTATTTTGTTAACCTTGGGGCGAAATGGGAAAATTTACGAGCTATTTTAACTGCTGAAGGAATTGCATTTCGATCTACGGTATTAAACCAACTTTTGATTACACTCATTAGTGCGTTAGCTACTGTACTGTCTACATACTCAATAGCAAACGATGCCGCTTTGGCCGTTTCCATTTGATATAAAGGAATATTAAATGGAACAGAGTCTAATTGCTTTCTCATAGTCTCTATTTTTGCTACACGAGAAGCCATTCTTATAGAAATGATGTATTCTTGAGGACGGCTGGTTTTTGGCAAAATAATAAGAATGTTATATTTTATTATGACCTCTTCAACCGCTGTCCCTCGACTTCCAACATGTAACTTTAAACGTTCTAAACTACTAAAGCGTTCAGATGAATCATCAATATAATTTACTGAGTATGTTTCATGAAAAGAGCATACATTATACTGTTCTGTTGATTGTTCTAATCTATGATGTAGCTGTTCTACATGGGCTAATTTAAGAACAAAAGGATCGCTATATAATTCTCTTAGCCTCTCCGACTTACCTGTAATTTCATTATAAAAATCTTGAGCTAACTGGAAGCTAATTTTAGTAGATGCTTTTTCATCACCTAACGCAACAACATTATTATCCTCGCTCTCATATCCATCAAATTCGACTACTTCCGTCATTAAATACTCCTTGGCCTAATACACCAGATAAACAGTTGTTATAAATTTTATTCTGCTTGAACCTAAATAATATAACTAACTTACCTTTAAGCATCAATGATTTACTTTGAACAGCTAAAGTTGTTTATAGAAATTAATCCAAAGAGTTACAGTTACTGTATGTAATACAAAAACTGTACGACTTACTAAAAATAAACATTCCAATTTAATGCACTAACTAAGCTCTTTTCTAAAGCCCTATTCGGCCATAGCCAAATAGTGGATCTAAACCTCTTTCGCCTAAATCAATCGCTTGCTCGCTTAATATGTGCCAATAATCAGTCTTGTTATCAGAGGTTTGTACAGCTTGCTGCTTAGCACAAGCGGCATATGCACTAACAACCGGAGCGGCCATTGAAGTACCGCTCTCATAGCCAAAATCACCAGATAATCGTGCTGTTTTCACCGAAACACCAAGCGCTGAAAAATCAACATAATCACCACGATTAGCCCAACGATAAAGCTTGTTGTTCTTATCGATAGCGGTCACACCAATTACTTGTTCATAAGCGGCCGGATATAACGGTGGGGAATGTGGTCCTTCATTACCAACAGCAGCCACAATAATAATATCTTGCGCTAATGCGGTTTTAATTACCCTTGCTAAAATGGCATTGTCGGGTCCCGCTAAACTTAAGTTGATCACAGATACTTGCTGACTTAATAGCCAATTAATGCCCGCCACTAAACTAAATAAATTAGCCCCTTGGCTAAAATCACTTTGACCATAAAATACTTCTGCGGCATATAATTTAGCATTTGGCAGTAACGCGGGTAACTCAACCGAGTTACTAATAAATAATGCCGAAATGGCTGTGCCATGAGCTTTTGGTGACGTTAACTTATTATCAACAAAGCTTTGCCTTATTAAGCTTTTGTTTTTAAAAACTGGATGCTGATCTTCAATGGCGGTATCAACCATACCAATAGATAGTGGTGCTAAACATGCTGCATAATTTAACGTGCTTGTGCTTAGCTCTCTAAAAACTTGCTTTGGTTTTGTGCTTGAAAGTGATGTTTTGGACGTCTGAGCTGTTGAAGCTTGTGCCTGATATACATAGTCACGGGTTAATTTTTTTTGTAACGACACAGGTAATACGCTTGCTAACTGCTTAGCGTTATCAAGCGAGGCACTCACTTTAAATTGCACTAAGGTTAATGCTAGTGCATTAAATTCTTTAGTTTTAACCAGTTCAATAACTTTATCTTGCGCTAATTGTTGTAATAATTTGAGCTCCTGAGGTGAACTCATCACTAACCATTGTTGCTCAATGGCGCGCCAGCCATTTTCAACAACAACATCACGAAATAAGGTATTACCGGCATTATCGACAATATTAAGCGACTCGGCTAAGTTACTTACTGGTAAAATTAACGAGCTCACTTCACCGTCTGGCAGTGCTGTGAATAAACTTTTGTTATTGAGTGTTTTTTTTGTTTTCTTTTGTAATTTGGTGATACTTTGATTGATAAGTTCATTTTGACGATGAATAATGCGCTCGTTCAGTATTGAATTTTCTATACCTGACAATTGCTTACCTAACAAACCATCAGCCTTAAGTGAAGCTGAAGATGTTATGCTAATACAGAATACCAATAGCGCTTGGGTAAATTTGAACATTATTTTTCCTAAAAAATCGCGAGCTATATTAATAAAACGTATTAAAAGTAAAAAAATTCCAAAAAGTTTGGAATAAAGTTAATAGTCATTCGTCTACTCATTATAAAGGAGAGATAAAATGAAAAATCAAATAATTGCTTTAGTTCCAATGATACGTCGGTTTGCCTATTCGCTAACCGGTAATCATCATGATGCTGATGATTTATTACAAAATACCATTGAACGCTTATTAACTAAAGGCGTACCTGATAATGTTGAGTTGAATAAATGGATGTTTCGGGTCTGCCGTAATTTATGGATTGATGAATACCGCTCACGCAAAGTTCGACAAACAGCGGCGCAATCACCGGAATTAACCAGTGGCCAAATTATTAATGATGAAAAACAACAAACCGATAGAATTAGCTTACAAGAAGTAAATAACGCTATGGATGTTTTACCAGACGAACAACGCTCAATTTTATCTTTAGTGGCGATTCAGGGCATGTCATATAAAGAAGTCTCTGAAACCTTAGAAATACCAATAGGCACGGTCATGAGTCGCTTATCACGAGCACGTATTAGCCTCAGCCAATGTTTAAATACCAGCACAGGAGTAATGGCATGAATAACACCACCTTTAGCGATGAAACTTTATCTGCCTTTTTAGATGCTGAGTTACCTGAGCAACAAATGGAACAGATCAGAGCGGCCTTATTAACAGACGATGACTTAGCCAATCGTTTAGCTAACTTAGCCATGGTTGATGAAATTATTGCCCATGAATATGAACAAATTAATCAACGTCCATTACCTTCGGCAATTAATGAATTATTAGCGGCGATCCCGGAAGAGTCAGCCCCCGTAACCACAATAAAAGCAGCTGAACAGTTTTCTGCCAATTCGGACATACCGGCACAAAAAAGCAATGTTATTAGCTTGTGGCAACGCAGCAAAAAAGCCATCAATAGCCCTTTTGCCCTCGCGGCAAGTATTGCCGTTGCGGTAGGATTTTTTGCTACCGTTTATACACAATCAAATTCAATAGTAGATAATAACTGGCAAGAAATAGCGCAAGTTTTAGAACATCAAACCAGTGGTAGTGAACAACAATTAACAAATGGTAAAGCAATAGCAACCCAGCTAACCTTTACTAATCAACAAGGGGATTTTTGTCGTCAGTTTGATATTAATAGCGCACAATCAGTTGAACATAATATTGCATGTCGCGTTAATCAAGAATGGCAATTAACTCTTACCGTGCATGAACAAAAGCAAGCAAGCCAAGATTACCAAACCGCAACATCAACCAGCGTGTTACGTGATCATATTGACAATATTGCCGCTAGTGATTTTTTTGATAAACAACAAGAGCAGCAAGTAATTAACAATCGTTGGGAAAAATAACCGAATACAATTATTCTCTTATACCGAAGTTAAATGAGGAATTTATTATGAAAAACGTTATTATTTTATTCAGCCTTATCGGCTTATTATCCGCTTGTTCATCAAGCCCTGAATATCGTGCTGCCAAAAATAACGGCTATGGCTACCAAGAAAGTGTTCTGAATCAAGACAAGGTACGTGTGCACTTTAAAACCCGCAGCGACAATAAACTGAAAGCGATTGATTACACCTTTTTACGCGCCGCTGAGTTAACCGTACAACAAAACTATGATTGGTTTATTGTGACTAGCCGTGATGTCTTAGTTGATGGTAAAAACCAACCAACTAGCTCTGTTCATACCGGTTTTGGTACTCGTCGTGATTGTGGTTTTTATGGCTGTAGTAGCCAACCAAGCACTCACTTAGGCATTGGTATTAACTTAGGTGATAAAGGGCAAGAAATTGAAAGTATTTTAGAAATTAAGCTAGGTAAAGGGATCCGCCCTGAAAACCAAGAAAGCTACGAAGCCCGTGAAATCATCAAAAATATGCGTACTAAATACAAGTTAGATGAAGCGAAAGAATAAGGCATTAACTGCAACTAGGTAGATAACCATATGCACACGTTAAATCCTTATTTAGCTCCGATACTTGCTGAGCTGGAGCAATTTTTTAATTGCTACTCGCTCAGCACTGAGTATCAAATTATTACGCATTTACAAAAGCGTAACATAGTGCCTTTTGCTGATTTTTCGTTAGCGAATTCGAAAGATTTATTCAGTGCCCATTTTCTTTGTATGCACGCACTTTATCATTTAAAAAAACAATATCAGCAAGAACACACATACCAACTGATCATTCAGTCGGTACAAATAGAAAGAGTGACGTTAAATGGCTCACAAGCTATCAGTGAAATTCCCACTTCAGCGCTAACGACAAACGACCCACTTGAAAGCTATTACTTAAATTCACAACACTATTTTGACACGCAAGAAGATGAAATAAATGACCTGTTAAAATCATTTTGGCAAAAATATATTGCTCAAGACAATAAACAAGCTGCGCTTGCTGTGTTAGAGCTGCCGATAGATGCCAACGCTAAAATGGTGAAAACACAATACTTAAAGCTGGCACAAAAACACCACCCAGATAAAGGTGGCTGTGCTGAGCTCTTTAGTAAAATTCAACAAGCGAAATCGACCTTAGATAAAGCCTTTTAAAGCGCGACACCATGAGATGATTCAAGCAAATAATGAAAATTATTTTAACAGTATTTTCACGCGGCTTTTAATATTACACAATAACTCGTAAGCAATGGTTGAGGCATAATTGGCAACGTCTTCAACCGGTAACCCTTGCCCCCAAAGTGTAACAACATCCCCAATATTATCATTAGCATCAGCCCCTAAATCAACGGTGATCATATCCATAGAAACACGGCCAACTAAAGGTACAATGCGACCATTAACTAACACCGGCGTGCCATTCACTGCATGCCTAGGGTAACCGTCACCATAACCAACAGCCACAACACCAATTGTGGTATCTTGCTGACATGTCCATGAACTGCTATAACCAACCGACTCCCCCGCTTTGATTTTACGAATAGCAATCAAACTTGATTGCAAGGTCATTACCGGTTTGATGTTCAACTGCTCGGCTGATTCATTCGCCATAGGAGAAACACCATAAAGCATAACACCTGGCCGTATCCAATCAAAATGACTGGCTGGCCAAGCACAAATTCCAGCAGAATTTGCCATACTTTTCGCTTGCGTTGGCGACAGTTGCTCAGTGACCTTGCTAAACACCGCTAATTGCTGAGCTGTCATAGGGTTTTCAACATCATCAGCACAAGCTAAATGGCTCATAAACACTAGTTCATTTTCAACATTATCACTTTCTAACAACGCTTGATAAAAATGTTCGAAGTCTTGTGTATCAATACCTAAACGGTGCATACCGGTATCTATTTTTAACCAAACTTTTAGCGGCTGCGTTAATTTAGCCGCTAAAATAGCGTTTAATTGTTGCTGGTTATGCACAATAGTTTGCAGATTATTCACCGATAAAATATCAATATCGTCGGCATTAAAAAAACCTTCTAATAGCACGATAGGCTTAACAATACCGGCAGCTCTTAACGCTAGAGCTTCGTCTAAACGAGCCACACCAAAAGCATCTGCTTGAATATCACTGCTCGATAATGCTTTAGCGATGCGTTCTAAACCATGACCATAACCGTTCGCTTTTAACACCGCCAATATTTGACTATGTGGAGCTTTTGCTTTGATAGTTTGATAATTATGTAAAAGCGCTTGGCGGTCAATTACTGCTGTTGCCGTACGAATAGTCATTAATTATTCTTCATCTAACACATGCGGGCCAGCATAATTATCAAAACGTGAAAATTGCCCTTGGAAAGTTAGTGGCACACGGCCAATTGGACCATTACGCTGTTTACCAATAATAATTTCTGCCATGCCTTTAAATTCAGAGTTATCGTGATAAACCTCATCACGATAAATAAACATGATCAAATCGGCATCTTGCTCAATAGAACCCGATTCACGTAAATCCGAGTTAACCGGCCGTTTATCAGCACGTTGCTCCAAACTACGGTTTAGCTGTGAAAGAGCCACAACGGGCACTTCAAGTTCTTTAGCTAGGGCTTTTAATGAACGAGAAATTTCGGCAATTTCTAAGGTACGATTATCGGCAAAACCCGGTGCTCGCATTAACTGCAAGTAATCGATCATGATCAGGCTAATACCACCATGATCACGAGCAATACGTCGTGCACGTGAACGTACTTCAGTAGGTGTTAACCCTGAAGCATCATCAATATACATTTTGCCTTTTTCGATCAACAAGCCCATGGTTGACGATAAACGCGCCCAATCTTCGTCACCTAATTGGCCAGTACGAATTTTAGTTTGATCAATCCGGCCAAGTGAAGCGAGCATCCTCATCATAATTTGCTCTGACGGCATCTCTAAACTAAAAATAAGTGCCGGTTTATCTTCCGTCATCGCCGCATGCTCTGCCAAGTTCATGGCAAAAGTGGTTTTACCCATAGAAGGACGAGCAGCAACAATAATTAAATCAGATTTTTGTAAGCCCGCAGTCATTTTATCGAGATCAGAATAACCAGTTGAAACACCGGTCACACCATCGTGCGGTTGCTGATAAAGCTTCTCAATACGATCAACGGTTTTTTCTAGCACCGAGGTAATATTTTCAGGTCCTTCTGATTTATTGGCTCTTGCTTCTGCTATTTGGAATACTTTGGTTTCAGCAAAATCAAGTAAATCAGCACTGGTTCTGCCTTGTGTATCATAACCCGCATCCGCTATTTCGTTCGCTACATGGATCATTTCACGGGTAACCGCACGTTCACGAACAATTTTAGCATAAGCAATGATGTTGGCAGCACTTGGTGTGTTACGCATCATTTCCGCTAAATAAACAAAACCACCGGCCGCTTCAAGCTGTTGTTCGTTTTCTAACGTTTCAGATAAAGTAATTAAATCAACAGGGTCGCCTAATTCAATTAAGGCACCAATAGTTTCAAAAATTAACCGATGTGAACGACTATAAAAATCTTGCGCAACCACCGCCTCAGACACGTTATCCCACATTTCGTTATCGAGTAATAAGCCACCTAACACGGATTGTTCGGCTTCTAACGAATGCGGCGGTACACGTAGCTGTTCAACTTGTTTATCACGCTGGGCGGGATTTTTTTTCTTATAATCTGTTGACGACTTTTCCGCCATATTGAACTACCTTGATGAGATAAATAGGGATTAATTCTAAGCCAATTAATGTAGCAAATTATTTACCTGAACACTACGAAAGCTTGTGGTTCTTTTTAAATTTCAGGTATAAAAAAAGCGCCATAAAGACGCTTTTTATCGGTAATAAATAATGACTTATTTTTTACCAAGAGCACCAAAACGCTTGTTGAATTTATCAACACGACCACCAGTTTCAGCAGATTTTTGCTTACCAGTGTAGAATGGGTGACACTCTGAACATACGTCTAAGTGTAAGTCTTTACCTACAGTTGAACGTGTAGTAATAACATTTCCGCAAGAACAATTTGCTTTGATCTCTACGTAATTTGGATGAATTCCGTCTTTCATGGGGTAACCTCGGTTAAGGCCGTATCGCCACTTAGTCTAGACATTGTTCCAGCTAAGCACCATACGAGTTAAAAATAATGGTGGCGAATAATAAAGGATCGCCGACTTAACCGCAATAGAAAACGGTAAATAAATAACCTATTTATCAGCCTTTTTTAACGAATCATCACTTTATCGAAACTTTTCTTGGTTTTTATTCGATTTTTACTTGGCAGCAAGCATGCTAATCGTCAGAATGACTAAATAAAATTCACTAATGCTGCGATTATTTCTTGTCTGACATGCCCAATGCTATTTTTGTTGAAGTTGCTATTCCTGTTCCGTTAAGGCAGCTATTTACTTACGCTGTGCCTGAAAAAATGGTCAACTCGCCAATAACTTTAGGTGAACGTGTCATTGTCCCTTTTGGGCCTCGCAAAGTAGTTGGTATTGTGATGGCAACACCAAAACACGATCAGCTTAGCAAAGACGTTGATTTATCTAAAATAAAGCCCATTATTGCCCGCGTCGCTGATAAGTATCATTTTGATAGCCAATTATTAAACCTGTTAAAGTTGGCAGCTAATTATTATCACCACCCCATTGGTGATGTTTTTAAACAAGCATTACCGGTAGCGCTTCGCGATATTGAACAACCTGATATTACACCTGAAATTGAATATATCACGGCGCAAACAATTGCCGATGAAGCGAAAGAAAAACTGACAAAAAAAGCCGCTAAACAGGCCAGCTTATTAAGTTTAATTGAGCAACATCAAGGTTTAAGTTGGCCAGAATTACGCACCTTAGGTTTTAGTAAAGCACAATTAAAGGCTTTAGAAAGCAAGTCTTATATTTCAGCGAGGCCACGAGAAACACAGCCTTTTAAAGCCACAGAAACAACTATTAACGAAAGCAATAAATTAGTACTATCACCGGAGCAGGCCAGTATTGTAGCTGGCATTAATCAATCAAATGATGAATATGTTTGCCATTTAATTGATGGCATCACAGGAAGTGGTAAAACCGAAGTTTATCTGCAAGCGATTGAAAAAATACTCCTTGCCAGCAAACAAGTGCTCATTTTAGTACCCGAAATTGGCTTAACACCACAAACGCTTTCACGCTTTGAGCAGCGCTTTAATGTCCCTATTCACTTACATCATTCAGGCTTAAACGATAGCGAACGCTTATCAACTTGGTTGGCGGCCCAACAAGGCAGTGCCGCGATAATTATTGGTACCCGTTCAGCCATTTTTACGCCATTGAAGAACTTAGGTTTGATCATTGTTGATGAAGAACATGATGCATCTTTTAAACAACAAGACAGTTTTCGTTATCACGGTCGAGACATTGCCGTTATGAGGGCTAGCCAGCTCAATATTCCGATATTATTAGGCAGTGCCACTCCCTGCTTTGAAACCTTACAAAATGCAAAGTCAGGTAAATATCGTTATCATCAATTATTAAAAAGGCCGGGCACCAGTAAACAAGCAACCATTGAATTAATCGACCTAGCTCAACAACAGGTTGAAAATGGTTTATCAGGCCAACTGATTCATCAAATCAAAACTACCTTAGCCCGCGGTGAGCAAGTATTAGTATTTATTAATCGTCGTGGTTTTGCGCCGGCTATTGCTTGTAAAGAATGTCATTGGGTGGCGGAATGTACTCGCTGTAATCACCCTTATACCTTACATAAAAAACAACAGCTGCTAATTTGTCACCATTGCGCTCATCAAATGCGGGTGGTTAAACAATGCCAACAATGTGGCAGTGTCCGTATGGCTGGCATAGGCCAAGGTACAGAGCAGTTAGAAGAACACTTACAAAGTTTATTTCCTGACTACCAAGCTATCCGAATTGATCGTGACAGTACTCGAAAAAAAGGTGAACTAGCGAAAATTTTACAAGAAGTTGCCGACAACAAACATCAATTGTTAGTGGGTACACAAATGTTAGCCAAAGGTCACCATTTTCCCAATGTGACTTTAGTGGCGGTATTAGATGCTGACGGTGCTTTATTCAGTTATGACTTTAGAGCTTCGGAAAACCTCGCACAATTATTAATTCAAGTAGCGGGTCGTGCCGGACGAGCAAGTAAACCCGGTAAGGTGCTATTGCAAACACAATATCCTGATCATCCACTGTTGCAAGACCTTATCCATAATGGCTATCCACATTTTGCCGCACAAGCCTTAATTGAACGCCAGCAAGCCTTGTTGCCACCATTTTGCCATCAAGTACTTATTCGGGCCGAAGCAAATTACCCTTCTTATCCTGAGCAGTTTTTACGCTCATTAACTGAGCAATACAATGATACTTGTATGGTGGCAGGTCCCATGCCGGCACCGATGGAAAAAAAAGCTGGCAAGTTTCGCTTTCATTTATTAATACAAAGTAAAAACCGACGCGATTTACACCGCTATATTCACCAATTATTACACCATATTCCGGATAACCCGTTAGCGAAAAAAGTCCGTTGGAGTTTAGATATTGACCCGCAAGAATTGACTTGGTAAAAAATAGTTACAACTTTTACTGATTTTTAAAAAACGCTTAGTTAAAATGAGAGCGAAATTTTCCCTTTAGTATATTTTCCATGGCTCATCAAGATTACGTTGCTCGCTCAAAGCAACAAAAAAACAAAAAGCATAACCCATATAAAAAAGCCCCTGCTGAGCCAAGTGGCATGTCATTTAAAGCTAAAGTTATCGCAGTTGTTACCGTGATCTTATTATTAAGCTTTGCTTACGGTTTATGGTCAATTAAAGATAATGTACCCAGCTCAGCAACGGATCAACCTTCTACTCCTGTTGCTGAAACCATTAAAAAAACAGACAAAGTTGAAATTCCGGTTTTTAATCAAGACGATGAATTTGACTTTATGAGTGATCTAAAAGAAAAAGAAGTTGAAGCCGGTAAATACGAAGTTAATGATCTAGGGCCTTTTTTAATGCAGTGTGGCTCCTTTAGAAAACGCTCTCAAGCCGAAGCTTTAAAAGCCAACATTGCTTTTAGTGGTATTTCTTCACAAGTAAAACAAACCAATGGTAGTAATGGCCTGTGGTATAAAGTCGTGTTAGGCCCATACGAGCGAAAACGTCTAGCAGAAAGCGACAAACACAAACTTTCACGCAACAAAATTAACGGCTGCCAAATTTGGTTATGGCGTTAATATTATTAGAACCACAGTTTATTACTTGAATTTTTAATAAAGACCCCCAACTTATTCTTCAATAGCATATGCTGGAACATTTATACCAGCCAACTAATTGAGGTTTATTCGTGACTACAATTGTATCTGTAAGACGTAATGGTAAAGTTGCCATTGGTGGTGATGGCCAAGTATCACTTGGTAATACCGTAATGAAAGGTAACGCCCGTAAAGTTAGACGTTTATATAACGATAAAGTACTTGCCGGATTCGCCGGCGGTACAGCTGACGCATTCACCCTATTTGAGCGTTTTGAAAGTAAACTTGAAATGCATCAAGGTCATTTAACTAAAGCTGCTGTCGAGTTAGCCAAAGACTGGCGTAGTGATCGTGCACTGCGTAAGCTCGAAGCATTATTAGCTGTTGCCGATGAAACAGCGTCATTAATCATTACCGGTAATGGTGATGTTGTGCAACCAGAGCACGACTTAATTGCCATTGGCAGTGGTGGTAATTTTGCGCAATCAGCCGCCACCGCCCTGTTAGAAAACACCGAACTTTCGGCAAAAGAAATTGTTGAAAAATCATTAAAAATCGCAGGTGATATCTGTGTATTTACTAATCATCACCACACCATTGATGAGTTGTAAGGAATTTTTATGTCTACCATGACCCCACGTGAAATTGTTCACGAACTTAATAACCATATTATTGGCCAAGACTCAGCAAAACGTGCTGTTGCTATTGCCTTAAGAAACCGATGGCGTCGTATGCAGCTGAATGAAGAGCTGCGCACTGAAGTTACACCAAAAAATATTTTGATGATCGGCCCAACCGGTGTTGGTAAAACTGAAATTGCCCGCCGTTTAGCAAAATTAGCCAATGCGCCTTTTATTAAAGTGGAAGCGACAAAATTCACTGAAGTGGGTTATGTTGGCAAAGAAGTTGAAACCATTATCCGTGATCTTACCGATATGGCGATTAAACTCACCAAAGAACAAGAAATGGCGCGAGTAAAACATTTAGCTGAGGAAGCTGCTGAAGAACGTATTCTTGATATTTTGATCCCAAAACCACGTGATACTTTTGGCAATGAAGAAACCGCGGATAATAGCGCTACTCGCCAAGTTTTTCGTAAAAAATTACGTGAAGGCCAACTTGATGATAAAGAAGTTGAACTAGACTTAGCG
Organism: Thalassotalea agariperforans; assembly: GCF_053470345.1. NCBI lineage: Bacteria > Pseudomonadati > Pseudomonadota > Gammaproteobacteria > Alteromonadales > Colwelliaceae > Thalassotalea > Thalassotalea agariperforans. Next base: position 116,836 of record NZ_JBQMWH010000010.1, read on the forward strand.
GCGCCTCAAATAGGTTTAGAGATCATGGCTCCTCCAGGTATGGAAGACATGACTTCACAGTTACAAAGCATGTTCCAAAATATGTCGAGTGAAAAAACCAAAAAGCGTAAGTTAAAAATTAAAGATGCCTTTAAAGCACTACAAGAAGAAGAAGCGGCGAAGCTAGTTAATCAAGACGATTTAAAAGCCAAAGCGATTGATGCCGTTGAGCAAAATGGCATTGTTTTTATTGATGAAATAGACAAGATTTGTAAACGCGGTGAAAGCTCAGGCCCTGATGTTTCACGCGAAGGTGTTCAACGTGACTTGTTACCTTTAGTTGAAGGCTCAACAGTTAGCACTAAACACGGTATGGTAAAAACTGATCATATTTTGTTTATTGCCTCAGGTGCTTTCCAAATGGCAAAACCATCAGATTTAATTCCTGAATTACAAGGCCGTTTACCGATTCGTGTAGAATTAGAAGCCTTATCGGCTAATGACTTTGTTCGCATATTAACCGAGCCTAATGCTTCGTTAACTGAACAATATATTGCCTTAATGGCAACAGAAGGTGTTACGTTAAATTTTGCCGAAGATGGCATTGAAGCGATCGCCAAAGCCGCTTGGCATGTCAATGAAAACACAGAAAACATTGGTGCAAGAAGATTACATACCATGATGGAACGCTTAGTTGAAGAACTGTCTTTTTCAGCTAACGATAAATCAGGCGAAACATTCACCATTGATGAAAAGTTTGTTAATGGCGTATTAAGTGATGTTGTACAAAACGAAGACTTAAGTCGTTTTATTCTATAATAGCTATTCCATTAACTTCAACCTGAACTTAGGGTAAACATTATTCAAAGTTCAGGTTATACCATTCCGAATAAAGAAGTGCTTACTTAGAGCGGTATGAGCAGCATTAAAACAAACAAAATTTGTGAAGATATAGTTATTCTACATCAAATAAATTTTGCGCAGTTATCATGCTTCCCATACATTCCCTAAAGGCGAGTTTTAAAGGCTTACACGGATTGGTTTTATTTATTCTGCTTTTTGCACAGGAAAATTTATGACTACCATTACGCGTTTTGTTCTTCATACTAAAAGCCACAACTTAACAATTGAAACAAATCAACAAGAACAATGGCAACTTAGCTATGAATATTTACGGGTTTTTTCGCCCGCTCAAATAGCAAGTAAACAAGTAATTGGTAATAAAAAATTGGTGCAATTAAACACCATTGAAAATGTTGGTAAACATGGTTTTCGGTTAAATTTTGACGACAATCACAGCTGTATTTTCACATTTGATGATTTTGTTAGTTTAACCACTAATCAGGAAAGGAATTGGCAGAAATATGAAGAATTATTAAGCAGCAATAAAATGACACGAGAAGCTAAGATAGACATAGTCAATCTATCCTAGCCTCTAGCCTCTAGCCTCTAGCCTCTAGCCAATGATAAACATCATCAAACAATAAAACGGCTTACTTCATTGTTTAATACCATCGCCTGCTGAGATAACTCTTCACTCATTTGGCCATTTTGTTTCGCTGATTCACCACTTTGTTCAGCAACATCACGAATAACTACCACGTGTTTGTTAACTTCTGAGGCAACCACACTTTGCTCATGAATCGCTGTTGCTATCATGGTATTCATTTCCATTATTGCTGTTACATCTTGGTTAATTTCTTCTAACATAGAGCCTGCTGAACTTGCTTGATCGGCACTTTCTTGTCCTTGAGTACGACAACTGGCCATATGTTCAACAATTTCTTTCGTGCGGCTTTGTAATGAAGCAATAATCGTTTCAATTTCTTTAGTCGAATCTTGCGTTCTGCTTGCTAAGGTTCTAACTTCATCGGCAACAACAGCAAAGCCTCGACCTTGCTCACCGGCACGTGCCGCTTCAATCGCCGCATTAAGTGCTAATAAATTGGTTTGCTCTGCAATACCACGGATAACATCTAATACAGAACCTATGGTATGGCTATCTTTCGCCAACTCATTAACAACAAGCTCAGACTCTAATAAGTTTTGTGATAATTGGTCGATCTTTTCAATGGTATGAGTTACCCCTTCTCGCCCTTTTTCGGCATTTTGATTAGTTAACTCTGCTTTTTGCGCAGCTTCATTGGTATTGGCGGCGATTTCATCTACCGTTGCCACCATTTCAGTCACGGCTGTCGCCACTAAATCAGTTTGTTGTATTTGTTCATCAACACCACGGTTAGCTAAATGAATATTTTCAGATAAACTTTGTGTTGCTTGATTAACCGTATTAACCGAATGATTCACTTCAACGATCAAGTTTCTAAAATTACCTAACATTTGGTTAAATACCTTGGTCATATCACCAAGCTCATCTTGATTAGTGATCTTAACTTCTTGTGATAAATCATTATTATCAGCAATTTTTTTCATAGTATTTTTTAAGGTATCAATGCTATTAGTGATATTTTTGCCAATTAACACCGCAGGCACAATAGTCACTAGTGCAATAATAATAAAGAATACAAGGGATAGATTTTTAACAAAAGCGGCATGTTCTGAAATAGAGCGTAGCGATTTTTCAACAAGTTTATCAAGGCTAGTATCAACTTTATGTACGGTTGCTCGCATTTCACCTGAAATACCAAGATCTGCCGCTAAGCCTAATTCGATTTGCGCTTGGGCTAAATTACCAAAAGAATGTTGATATGCTTTTAATAATTCAACAATATCCATTTTAAGGTTAGTCGCTAAATCACTGTCGTTTACATCGTCGATCAATTGGCTGGTGTTAGTATTTAAGCGGGCAATATATTTTTCATCACTACGTAGCATAAAATCTTTTTCGTTACGTCGTAATTGCAGCATACCACTTAATAGAAAATAATCTTGTGTACCAATTTTTTCTTCAACATTATGAACTTTAGTACGTAAATCACCATACAGACCATCTTGAGGAGTTAAACCTATACGTTTTTGTAATTCCACCAGCGCAGTAAAATGCTGAGCATATTCTCGCAAAACATTTTTTAACGTGTTGGTTTCTTGCTCTGGGATATCAAGTTCATCAAAGGCGTTTGCTAGGCTTCCTAAATTTCTTTGTAGGTTTACCATTTCTTGATTAAAGTGATCAAAATATTTTAAATCTTTACGGGCTAAAAAGTCTTTTTCATCTCTTCGCAGCTCAAGTATGGTGCTTTTTACTTCACCAATTAGCCGAGACAATTCTAGTTCTTTTTGCGAAGAGCTTACCGAATATAGCAGTAGTAACAACATGCATACGATAGACACTAATACGACACTCGTATTCGCGTATAATTTGTGTTTAATTAACATAGTTTTAACTCATTTAAATGATCAGGATCCTTCTTATACCATTCCGTATAAAGAAGTACTGACTTAAAACGGTATGGGCGGCATTAGAACAAACAAAATTTGTGAAGATATAGTTATTCTACATCCAATAAATTTTGTGCAGTTATCATGGTGCCCATACGTTGCCAAAGGGCGAGTTTTAAAGGCTTATAGCAGCGTTATTGATTTTGACAAGGTTCCCACATGGATGTGGGATATTCGGGTAACGCAGGAGCAGTTACCGAGAATAACCATTCTCGGCTTTGTCTCCTGAGTCGCTCTACCTCCACCATCCATGGTTTCGTCTTCAATCAATGCCTTGCCTCTAAGCCTTTAAATTCTCGCTAAGCGATCACTTTCTTATACGGATTGGTATTAATTGAGAGTATAGACAAAAAAACTAATTATTCGAAATAAAACCTTATTTTATTTACGTTTTAAATACTTAGCTAACGCTTCTTCCGTTAATGGCTTAGCAATATAAAAGCCTTGTACGGCATCACAACCAATGGTTCGTAATAGTTCAAGCTGGTCAGCATCTTCAACCCCTTCAGCCAGCACCCGTTTTCCTAAACCATGAGAAAGTTTAATCATCGCTTTAACAATCGTAACATCAGAGTCATTTTTACAAACATACTGAATAAAGCTCCGATCAATTTTGATTTTATCTATTGGTAAATCACGCAAGTATGCTAACGACGAATATCCGGTACCAAAATCATCGATTGAAACCTTAATTCCCATATTTTGCAGCTGCACTATGGTATCCATGGCACTGTTAATATCCGTCATTACAACACTTTCGGTGATCTCTAATTCCAAACATTTCGCCGGAATATCGTATTTAAATAATAACGACTGAATGCGGCTAACCAATTGCGGATCTTGAAACTCTACCGCCGTGATATTTACCGCTACATTAATACGTCGTTGATAAGTTTGGCTCCATTGAGCTATTTTTTCACAGCTTTTTTCTAAGACATACTCATCTAACTGACTATTTAAATTAAGGGCATCAATATCATTTAAAAAATCACCTGGATATAACAAGCCTTTTTCTGGATGCTGCCAACGGATCAGCGCTTCAACCCCCTCTAAACGGTTAGTAATTAAATTCAGCTGCGGTTGAAAATATAAAATAAATTCATTATTGCCAAGCGCTTTGCGTAACTCTGTTTCCATAGTTAATAAATGTCGGCCTTGTGTTTCCATGCCCGATGCATAAACAACCGTATCAAGTTTTTCATTAACAGAATGAAAGAGTGCTAGGTGAGCTTTTTGTAATAAGTCTTCCGCCTTAGTACCATGATCAGGATAAATACAATAACCTAATCGGCACTGTAAGGTGATTTCTTTATTATCATGTAAATAATTACGACCTAATAATTCATGAATATGCCGTGTTGCTTTGTCAATTTGCTCATCATCAAAGAACTCAATACAAAAGACAAAAGCATCACCACTTAAACGACCCACAATACTTGGCAATAGCACACTTTGACTAAGCCGATCAGCTATTTCCCCTAAAATATAATCGCCAGTGCTTAAACCGTAGCTATCATTGATAAACTTAAACCGTTTAATATCAATTAAAAACAGCGCAATACGGGCATTATTATTATCCGCGTTAACAATGGCTTCAGGTAAAGTTTCTAACACCTGATCTCGATTCATCACTCCCGTTAACGGATCGTGTTTACCTAAGTATTGTGCTCTGTTTATCGCCAAAATAGCACTTTTTCGTTCCGCCCCTTGCATCCATATCAACATTGAAAAACCCAACACTGCATGGCTTGCTACATCAAAATAAGGTAATGCTTTAATGATTTCTCGAAACACGTCTTCGGTCAAAAAAACAATTGATGAAAAAGAAAACAGCAAATAACGTATGCCGATGATCAAACTTAACACCATGATTATTTTACCGGCGAAAAAAAACGGAGCATGCACTAATAATAAAAGACTGCCGCTTAAAAATGCACAACCAAAAATAAATGCCGGTAAACTTTGAGTTAAATAAAAACGGTTAAAAACAGCCAGAGGCTCAAAAGCATAAAAAGTCGCAGAAAATACCGCAACAATAGCGATTATCGCGTAACTCAATGTTAAATATTGACGAGAAAAATCCTTTTTTAACTTAACGGCAAACAAACCTTGAATAAACAAAAAAACAAAAAGGTATAAAAATAATTGATGAAAGATGGCAAAGATAACGTCGAGATGATGATGTTGGGGATTATCTTGCAGACTTAGTTCAATCGCTAAGGTAGTGTAATTTAAACTCAAAAACAACAAACTCAGCATCCAGAGTTTGACATATTGACGACCAAACCCTTGATAAAACAGCCACAAAAAAAAGGTCAGAACGAGAAAAACAATCCCTTGACTAAAATACAAAAAAGGTTGAGCTAAAAAATATACCGACATTAAACAGGCACTTTTTATTCATTATTATTATGTATAAATAATTAAATAGGTTTTTCTTGTTAAATACAAGCAAGGTATTTTTTAATAAAAATTAAACAAGCGGTTGTACCTGAAACTTAGCACGTTATACTGGCGTTATACATTACCTCCTCCAGTAAACTATTTGAGAGTCAATCATGGAATATAACACCTCTGAATTATGTAATATTTATGCCGAACTTGTTGATGTTGTCGAGCCTATTTTCAGTAATTATGGTGGTAGAAGTTCATTTGGTGGTAGCGTAGTCACCATTAAGTGTTTTGAAAATAACGGCTTAATTTGCCAAGCAGTTGAACAAGATGGTGAGGGTAAAGTACTGGTGATTGACGGCGGAGGTTCATCTCGCCGAGCATTAATTGATATTTATATTGCCGAAGCCGCAGCAAAAAATAATTGGGAAGGTATTGTTTGTTATGGCAGTGTCAAAGACGTTGATGCGTTAGAAGATGTTGATATTGGTATTCAAGCACTGTTATCAATTCCGGTAAGCGCAAGCGATAATTTAGAAGGTGAAACTGACGTACCCATTAATTTTGCCAGCGTATCAATATTACCTGATGATCATATTTATGCTGACAACACCGGTATTATTTTATCTCCTGACCCTCTCGATATAGAATAGACTCTTAATTTAGTGTTTCCTTACCTTAGCGTTTTCTACTACTTAAAAAGCGAGCTCATTGCTTTCACCGATAGAAAACGCTAATAACAACACTTTTATCTTCTACTTCACAGAATTCAATTAATGATCAGCCACAAAAAATACTTATTAGTTTTTCTCATTATATTTACGCATATCTCATTATTAGATTTATTTTTTGTCACACTCAAAGGGCCGGTTTTTTTAATTGAAGAAAATTTACGAAGCAGCACCATTTTTACTCATTTATTTATTGCGTTTAGCTCATTAATTGTTTGTTGGTTAACAGTGCAATTTCGTCAAGCTTATAAAAGTGGCAAACTTAAATTACACGACAATGTTTTAATATTGTGTTCATTATGTTTAGCCGCTTCCATTTATTTGGTTTTATTTTAAAACTAAAAACGTCAAACTCTCATTTTTCCTTAAACAGATAGTGCTATCAAATTTAATATTGTAATAGTAAAGAATAAAAAACCGCGATGTTCGCGGTTCTTGATTGCGCTTATTTAGCTGTCGCTCCTAACTTTTATTTAACCCTATATTTTGTAGCCATTGCTCAAAATCTAATAAATTACTTGGCAAAATAACTTTGCGATCTTTTTGGCTTAATCCTTCAAGCTTCCGTAAGTATTGCTCTGATAATTGCATTTCTATCGCTTTATCACCACCAGGCTGTTCAATAGCAACAGCAACCTTACTAATGGCATTACTGGTGGCTTTAGCAATCGCTAAAATTTCAGCCGCTTTACCTTCGGCAGCATTAATTCGTCGCTGTTTTTCACCTTCAGAAATATTAACCATTTCCATTTTTAAACCTTCGGAGCGATTAATCCGACTAGCTTTATCACCTAAACTTTTCGCTAAAATAGCACGGCGCTCTCGCTCAGCATTTACTTGCATTTCCATGGCATTTTTTACTGTTAAGGGGGGCGAAATATTTTTTATTTCGTACCTATGTACCCGTATACCCCAACTTTCGCCAGCTTTATCTAATACTTCAACCACCTTTGCACTTATAACATCGCGCTCTTCAAAAGTGCGATCTAAATCAAGCGTACCAATGACTGAACGTGTAGTAGTTTGTGCTAACTGCATAGCGGCAAAACGATAATCGGTAATGCCGTAACTTGCTTTAACTGGGTCAATCACTTCAATATAAATAACGCCATCAACTTCAACATAAACCTCATCTTTTGAAAAACATTCTTGCGGTGGTACATCAATAGTTTCTTCTTTTAAATCTTGGATAAAAGCAACCCGATCAATAAATGGCAACAGTAAATGAAAGCCGGCTTCTAAAGTACCGCGATATTTACCTAAGCGTTCGACAACATAAGCTGATTTGGTTGGTACCAAACAAATAGATTTAATGACTTTATAAGCAAGAATGAAAAAAATAGTACCCCATACCGCCATGACAAAATAATCTAACTGTTGTGCGTTAATAGGTATCATAACTGACCTCCTGATTTCACCGACGCCGCATTGGTGACTTTTTCCATGCCGCTAAAAAATCCATCTAATTTTGCTAATTCAGTGGGTAACACAGACACTTCGGCCGTTTTTAAAATATCCCCCGTTTGCTGAATAAATAATTCTAACAAGCGCATTTTTATTGCTTTATCGCCACCGGGTTGATTAGCCGCTGATGAAATTAAATTAATACCTTCTGTGGTGGCATCGGTGATTATTTCAATTTCAGCCGCTTTACCGTGCGCTTCATTAATTTGTCGTTGTTTATCACCTTCTGACAAATTAATTGCTTCTTGGCGCTGACCTTCTGATAAATTAATAGTGGATTCACGCTCAGCTTCCGCTAAGGTAATTTCAGCACGTTTTTGGCGCTCCGCTTCCATTTGTTTTTCTAAGGTGTGGATAACATTATCTGATGGAATAATATTACGAACTTCATAACGTAATACTTTAATACCCCAAGGATCAGAGGCTTTGTCAATTTCTCTGACGATGGTTTCATTTAAGGTGTCACGTTCTGAGAAGGTTTGCCCTAAGTTCAATTTACCAATTTCTGAACGCATGGTGGTTTGGGCTAAGTTCACACTCGCTTTACGGTAGTCTTCAATACCATAACTTGCCTTCATACCATCCATAACTTTGATATACACTAAGCCATCCACGTTAATTTGGATGTTGTCACGGGAAATACAGCTTTGCGCTGGAATGTCTAAAACTTGTTCTCGAACATCATGACGATAAGCAACACGGTCTACGAATGGAATTAAAAAGTGTAACCCGGGTTCCATCACCGCTTTAAATTTGCCTAATCGTTCAATAATTGCTACTTCTCGCATTGACACGATCAGCACAAGTTTTAATACAATAAATAAAATGACTAATAAGCTAAAAGTCAAAATAGCTAACATAGTTTTCTCCTTTTCTATGCTGTAAAAAATGTAGTTTGCTGGTGTTATACCGTTCCGTATAAAGAAGTGCTCACTTAAAACGGTATGGTATTAAATAACTTCAACAACCAATGAAATATTATCTTTGCAAATAATACGAACTTGCGTACCGGCAGGAATTTCAGAACCATCACCAAGCGCACTCCAAGTAGTACCTTGAAATTCAACACGCCCTTTTTTCTCACCAGGGCCAATATTTTCAAGCACTTGCACCTGTTGACCAAAAATATCTAATTCTTCATGGACGTTGCCAATGGTTTCATCAGATTTAAATATTTTTTTTGTGAAATAATAAATCACAAAAAACAAAATTGAGGCTATTAAAAACCAAGCCGTTAACACGGACACCCAAGTTTCTAAAAAGTTTAACCGTAAACCTAAAGTAACTAATAAGGATGAAATTGATAAATTCAGTGAAATCCCCCCTGGTAAAATAAACTCGGCGACGCCAAAAATAATCGCCAGTATTAGCCAGGTTTCATACATCATCAAATAATCCATGATTTACCCCTCCGTATTTACTTTCTTCTTTTTTAACGCCAAATACCAAAAAACACCTTCAAATAAAATGCCCAGCACAAACAAAGCGACAATACCTGATTTACTCGCTGCTCCCATAAAAAAAATGGCGATAAATAACACTATAATTAACAGCAACCAACGTTTTAAAAAATTATTCATCATTGTCCCTCCGCTAAATCACTGATTATTTAAGCTACACCTAATGACATATTATGTCAAAGTATAGCGTGAATTATTTTCATCTGCTGTACAATTAATTTGATATTGATTAGTCTAGGAGGGTTGTGGATGTACTTATAGGCTAGATATGGAAGAGTTACCTTTTGCTCACATGAAGAACAGTATAAAAAACGCTTGTTTTTTGCTTTTTGCTTTATGCTGTTTTCCAACACAAGCAGCTGAAAAATTTAGTTTTATTGAATACAACGCCGCTTTTGTTTTAGGCTTATCACTGCCCCTCATCATTATTGCTTTTGTAATAAGAGAACGTATCATCAATTCGTGGTGGTATCTGGTATTATTAGGTGCATCACTGTTAACTATTTTTTATCAATTAACCGTTTCTCCTGAGCAGCTTAATAAAGCCGTGTATAGTGCCAGCGCTATTTTTATCCTATTAATTTCAATTCAACCTCGAACCGGCTCTTTAAGCAAAGATAATAAAATTGAACAGGTTTTGTGGTGTAATTATTTTACTTTACTGATCACCATACTATTTTTAGTACATACATGGTTTATTGAACTCGTCTCTGATCATTATATGTGGGCTGCACTTTCTGGTACCCTTGTTGTTACTAGCTTTATTCGCCTTAGTAGCATTAACAAGGTCCATCAACAAGATACTTTTCGCTATCATTTTTTATGGTTATTAACGATAATTTTTAGCACTTTAGTATTTATGCAACCGCACTGGCAGCTATCCATTTATTCTATTGTGGTGACAGGTGTTGCTTGTTATCTTGTCTCTTTTATCAATTACACTTGGTTATTAACTTCAAAAGTCACTAAACGGGTAAAAAAAGAATTAGAAGATAAATACGCACCACAAATTGATGAACTAAAAAACTTATCGCGAGATGCAATAACCAACCTGCCCTCGCAAGCACAAGCGCTTAAATGTTTTGAACAAAAGTTAGCCAATAAAGAAAGCTATCAATACGCTGTCATTGTTTTTAAACCGATAAACTTTGCCAAAGTAAATCATTTATTAGGCCACCATAACTCCGACTTATTATTATTACAGCTCGCTTATTGTTTGCAAAAGCAAGTTGAAAAAAACCTTGAGCTGATCAATTTTGATACTGAAAATCATCCCGTTAGAATTGCCCGTTTATCAAGCTTACAGTTTATTATTATTTTAGATTTATCAACGGCAGAGCATGCACCTGAAGAATATGTTAAAGAACTATGCCGCAACTTATCTGAAGCCGTTCCCGATGCTATTAGCTTCAAAAGTTTTTCATTAAACTTTGAATTAGCGTTTGGCGCCGATTATTTCAACCAAAAATCGGCTGATATCAACCAATGTATTGCTTGGGCTTGTGATGCTTTAATGGATGCCGAAAACTCTCGACAAAGTTTATCTTTTTTCAACCACCAAAAAAATCACTACTCCGAAGATAAGCTATTAAAAATGGAGCAATTAAAACAAGACTTACACGCTGACAATTTAGTTTGGCAATGTCAGCCTCAAATTAATATCCATACTAAGCAAATCGCCGGTATCGAGTTAAGTGTATACTGGCCACAAAGTAATAATGAACTCCATCGCTTAAATGACTTTTATGAACTTGCCGAAAACAGCGGTGAAATTTATCACTTAATTAAGTCCATGATCATCAAGGCCTGTCAGATTGTTGCTAATAACAAACAACAAGGCATTGAAATACCAATCACTATCGATTTTTCCTGTTTGGATTTATTTGAAGATACCTTAGTAGAGTTTATCGATGCGCAAATTTCAAAGCATCATATCAGTGCTGAACTTATTATTATTGAGATCCCTGAGGCGGTTATTTCATCAGCCAGCGATCGCGCTAAATCATTAATTTTTCAATTACGTAGTATTGGCGTTGGCATTGCTATTGATGACTTTTCCGGTAGTTATGAATCGCTAAGGTATTTACGCAAACTAACCGTAAAACAACTAAAAGTTGACTGCGGTTTATTGATGATCAATGAAGAACGACAAACTGAAAAAGCCATTATTAATGCCTTGATCAACCTTGGCAGAGTTATGCATATTCCAATAGTTGGTTTTAATATTAATAACGCCGCTACGTTACAAATACTCGACGAAATCGGTGGAACGTTAGCACAAGGCAATATCATTTCACCTAATATCGACGAGTCCCAGTTAACCCCTTGGATCCAACATTGGCAGCAGTCAAATCCATAAAGTAACAGAAAAATAATAGCGGAAAAGTTTAAGTATTAACGATAGCCGTTAACCAACGGCTATCGTTCCTACTAAATACTGTACCGCTTTACCTGATACCAATACGCGATCATCATGTATTTGGCATAATAAATGACCACCACGTTTTGAAGCTTGATAAGCAGTTAGTTGTTGTTTATTTAACTGTTCAGCCCAATAAGGTGTTAAGCCCGCGTGAGCTGAACCGGTAACCGGATCTTCATCACCACCATTAGCTGGCCAAAAATAACGAGAAACAAAATCATAATCATGGCTATCGGCTGGTGCAGTTACCATGACATCAAAAGGTGCTAACGTCTTTAATAACTCGCTATCTGATTTAACGGTTCGTACCGAGGTTTCATCTTTTAAAACCACCAAATAAGCTTGTTGATTTTTGAGCACTTGCTCAGGCTTTATCGATAAACCATCAAGTAAAGCGGTAGGAATAGTACTAACTGGTTCAGGTTTTCGACTAGGAAAGTTCATTTCAATATAGCCATCAGCCGCTTGCTTAACGGTAACAGTGCCAACCGCTTTAGCTGAAAAAACCAGTTGTACACAACTTGGGTTTTGTTGAAATAAAACATAAGCTGACGCTAAAGTCGCATGGCCACAAAAGTCGATTTCAGTCAGCGGTGAAAACCAACGAATATGATAAATACCTGCATCATCTTTAACCACAAATGCCGTTTCAGAGAGATTGTTTTCACTGGCTATTGATTGCATTAAATTCTCATTTAACCAAGTATCCGTAATAATAACAGCGGCTGAGTTGCCCTTAAAAACCTGTTCAGTAAAGGCATTAATAAAATAAACGGTTAATTCCATTGTTCTCTCAATTTTTTAATTTATTGATATTGTTAATTTATTGTCTTTTTTCTGTGTTAACTTTTTGCTAACCAAGCCAATAAGTCATCATATTGATACTGATAAGCTAACCAATCACGAGTACGCTCACCAAGCACTTGTCGATTATCGTGAGTCTCATTGTCTTGTGTAAAGCTAGGTGGTATTAATTGTAAGGCTGTTGCCGCGGCCTGATAAAAATCAGCCTTGGTGGCTTTAGTTTGGCTGACCCCAACAAATATTTTCTGGTTAATATCATGTGCAATTAATTTAGCTAGCAAACCAATACAATCTTCGCGATGAATTAAGTTAACCGCACTCTTGCCGCCAGCAAGTCCTACTTTTCCGGCTAAAAATTTACCCGGTTTTCGATCTTCTGCCACTAAGCCTGCTAAACGTAAAACCTGACCTTGTCCTGAAAAATTAACTACCGCTTGTTCTGCTTGTCCTAGGATTTGGGATTTTTCATTTGTTAGCGCCAAAGGCGTTAATTCATCAACCTGACCATGTAAGCCTTGATACACACCAGTAGAGCTAATTAAAATGATTTTTTTTACCTGTCCCGCTTCTGCTTGTGAAATGATGTTTTGAATATTATTGGCATAATCTTTCCGCCCTTGTTTAAAACCTGGCGTAATAGCAATAACAAGAATATCCTGTTGAAAAATAGCTAAGGGTAAATCAGCTTGTGGCTCAGTTACATCCGCCGACATTGTCAGAAGCTCACAGTCAAACCCCGCTTGCTGTAATACTTGTTGCTTTTCAGGTGTTCTAACCGTAACTTTTACTTGATATTGATTAGTTATTAAATAGCTAGCCAGTGCTTTACCAAGCCAGCCACAACCAATAATCCCAACTGTTGGCAGTGTCATGTAGTTCCTTAAATTAAATCAGTTTTTTAAAACACTTTGACTATGCTTAATGAATAATCAATAGTGAAAATATTTAGGGCATAATCGTTATTCAATGAAACTCTTACCCCATATAAAACAAGGCAATGTCCTTCATTTTCTGCGTTCTCCGACAATGTCTGTCACCGTAATGGAAAATCAGCATTATCGCTGGCTAACCTTTGATAATACGGTGCAAAGTATTATGTTAAAGCGCATACCTCACAAGCTGCCATTACCGCACCAAATTGCCCTTTGTTTACCGTTATTATGGTATTCACCACAGCAAGTTGTGGAATTAGGTTTAGGTGGTGGTAATTTGTTACGTTTTATTCAGCAAGTAAATCGCCATAGCCAACTTATCAGTGTGGAACCTGAACCCGAGGTTATTAAAATATTCCAACAATTTTTTAACCCCAACAGCTGTGATGTGACATTAGTCAATAATACTGCTCAGCATTTTCTGCACTCAGCTACAATGAAAACAAGCGATTGGTTAATATGTGATGTTTATCCCGATATCACCGCCTTAACCGAAGTTTTAGCTATTTTACCTTACAATGCTCAGCTCAAGGTAATATCCATAAATCTCCCTAATTTCCCAGAAGAAAAAATTGAACAGGTATTAGCGCAATTAGCACAATGGAAAGACAGTTATCATATTCGCTATTTTGAAGTGCCTCACTATACAAATATCATCATCCACTTAGTGGTTAAATCATTAAACATTTCAGCCGTTATTAAAAGTAACTTACCCCATTATCAACAAAAGCGTTGGCAACAGCTCTGGCAATACGGCAAACAATTATAATTAACCTGAACTCGGAATAACGGGATAACTAAATGGTCAGTTGAAAAGTCACTGGACCATCATTTAATAAACGTACTTTCATATCTGCTCGAAAAACACCGGTTGGAACATTAAAACCTTGTTGGCGCAATTGTGCCGTAAAATATTGATATAGTTTATCGCTAAATTCCGGCTTAGCCGCATTGGTAAAACTCGGTCGCATGCCGCGAGTTGTATCGGCAGCTAAGGTAAATTGCGACACCACCAGAATATCACCACCAACCTGTTTCACGTTTAAGTTCATTTTTCCTTGGTCATCTTCAAAAATTCGGTAACCGGCAATGCGCTCAGCCAAACGCTTGGCTTTCGCTTCGGTGTCATCGGGTTCTATTGCTAATAACACTAAAATACCTTGCTCAATTTCACCGACAATTTGCTTGTCCACTTCAACACTTGCTTCACTCACTCGTTGTATTAAGGCAATCATTCATCTAATTCTGCAATAAAATTTGCCATAGTATCGGTGGCTTTACAAAAAGCATCAATAGTTTGTTGTTCAAAACCACTATGACCGGCACAAGGTAAAATTTGCAAATGCGCGTTTTTCCATACTTGCGCTAATAAATCCGCCTGATGAAGTTGGCATACCATATCGTAACGGCCGTGAAGAATAATAGCAGGCAAATGTTTAAAGCTTTCTACTTGTGACAACAGGGGTTCGGCTAAAAAGCAGTTGTTAACAAAATAATGATTTGAAACCTGCGCCATGCATAACGCTTGATGTGAGTCTTCAATATGTGACAAAGCTTTTGCTGAATGTTCAATGGATGACAATAATGACTCCCAAATGCACCACGCTTTGCTAGCGGCCACTTTTAATAATTCATTGTCTGATGTTAATAAATCTTGATAGCCTAATAAGGGATCGGTCAATTGCTGATCATTTAATAATTGGGTAAAGTCACGATAATATTTTGGGAAAAAATAAGCCGCACCTTGCTTTTTATAAAGCCAGTCATACTCTTCTTGCGTACCTAAAAAAATACCTCTAAGCACAAAACCACGGATCACCTGATGATGCTCAGCCGCATAAGCTAAGGCTAATGTTGTGCCCCAAGAGCCACCACACACTAACCATTTATTGATATTTAAATGCTGTCGAATTTTTTCTATGTCTGCAATTAAGTGGTTTAAAGTATTGTTTTCAATTGACGGTGAAGGTGTTGAACGGCCGCAGCCACGTTGGTCAAATAAAATAATATGGTACTTTTCAGGATCAAAATAACGTCGTACGTGCTCAGAAGCACCACTACCTGGGCCACCATGGAAATAAACAACCGGAATGCCTTTATCATTACCCGAGCATTCAACATAAAGCTCATGACCATCTCCCACAGGTAATTGAAATGACTGATTGACCGATATTTTCGGGTATAAGGTTCTGGTCATAATAATGAAGCGCGCCTAATTATTTGTTGTTTCATTAGTTTAACTGCTTTTTGTTGAGTTCGCTGCCTCTTGTATTGAAACCGTTAAGACAGCGCCAGATAAAACAATTAACCAAGATAAATACACCCAAAGAAACAAAATAGGAATAGTTGCTAAGGCACCATAAATCGCTTGATATGAAGGTAATTGCAAAACATAAAAAGCAAAAACTTTTTTCGCTATTTCAAATAACAAAGCGGCAAAACAAGCACCAACTAAAGCATATTTAAGTGGCACATCTTTATTGGGCACGACTAAATATAAAAAGCAAAACGCCACCACCGAAACAAAAAACGGTAGGATAAATAAAAAAGCATTACTGATACCACTGGTGTCAACTTGCTCGCCAGCAACTAACGACAAAATATAAGACGATAACGCCAAGCTCATACTAATAAGTACAGGGCCTAAAGTAAGTACTAACCAATACATAGAGAATGAGACAATTAAACGGCGTTTTTCTTTAATTTTCCAAATATGATTTAAGCTTTTATCAATGGCTGAAATTAATAATAAGGCAAATAAAAATAAAAAAGATAAAGCGACCACGGACATTTTTGAGGCATTTTGGACAAAGCCTGTCATATGTTCACGAATAAGATCCCCTGAAGTGGGTAAAAAATTACCATAAACAAAACTTTCCATCGCTTCTCTAACGTCAGCAAACAGTGGAAATGCTGTCATCACAGAAAACATTACAACCAATAAAGGCACTAACGACATCAAACTCACATAAGCTAGATAGCCGGCCGTAATATGAATACGATCTTTTTTAATGCGGTCAATATAATCGTTAACTACATCAAAATAAAAGCTTGGAATGTAATTCAATAATTTCGCCAACATAAATATCCTACATAGCTTAAGGCCGTAACCATTGTTGAACCTTTAGCTTGGCGCTAATGATAAAACACCTATATTTTAGCCATTTCAAAAAAACGAATTGCGTACGTTTTCATCATACTTTTTGAGATAGCACTCGTGCCAATAAGCATAACGTTAATCTCCTTTTTTTACGAGACATATAGTGGTATTTATGAGATGCTCTAATTTCAATATTTACGTAAAAGCTCTGTTTTTTTCCGTTAAGAAACATTGACTAAACATGATATACCGTTAAGGGAGACAAAAATGGCTCTACACCAAACGATCTTTAAGCGTTCTGCTTTATATCTTGCATTAACTTCCAGTTTTACTGTCAGTAATTTTGTTGTTGCACAACAACAAAATGCAATGCAAGGCATAGAGCGCATTGAGGTTACTGGTTCGCGTCGTTCGTCAAGCGTACAAGAAGCGCCATTAAATATCACCGCACTTGATGCCGATATTATGGCCGACCAAAATATCACTCAATTATCTGATATTGCCCGTTGGGTTCCTGGTTTAACCATTCCAGACCAAGGCGGCTATTACAGCTCGCCTATTATTGTCCGTGGTCTTAATACCAATGCTTCAAACCCCGGTAGCGATGGTGGCACGGTTGCCACTTATGTCGGAGAAATACCGCTCGACATCGACATGAAAATCCTTGATGTTGAAAGAGTTGAAGTACTGATTGGCCCTCAAGGCACCTTATATGGCGCCGGCACCTTAGGTGGTGCGATTCGTTATTTACCAAAAAAGCCAATTTTAGATGAAACATCCGGCTCAATTTATGGCGATGTTTTTTCAGTCAAAGAAAGTTCAGACACCGGCGGTGAAGCGGGTTTTATTTTTAACCAACCTCTTGTTAACGACAAATTGGGTTTACGAGTTGCCTTTAATTATTTAGATGATCCCGGTTATATTGATTATAATTACCTCCTTAAAACACCCGGTGTTTCACTAGCAGATCCTGATTGGAATGATCCCGTAGCAGTTACTGAAAACTTAACTAGCAAACAAGACATTAACCACCAAAAAACAACTACAGCTCGCGCTACTTTACGCTGGCAAGTCAATAATAATGTTGATGCAAATTTAGCTTACCTTTATCAAAAAGATGAATTTGGTGGTCGCGCTATCACCCATTACCAAAGCCTGAGTGATGACAACCCATTAGCACAGCAAATTGGCAAGTATGATGGTGCCTATCGCTACCTTGAGCCAAAAGAAGCTGAGAGTTCATTATTAAGTTTAGAAGTGGTTGCTGATTTAGGTTTTGCTGAGCTGACTTCTGCCACAGGTAAATCAAGTGCTGAATCAAGCTACCAACGTGATCAAACTGATCTACTAATTCGCTTGGATTATAGCTACGAAGAATTCCCAGCATTTTCAGCTTTCACCCGTGATACCGATGAAGCGGACTCATTTACCCAAGAACTCCGTTTAGTGTCAAAAAATCAATCAAGGTTTTCATGGATCATTGGCGGTTATTACAATAATTTTAAATTTTCTGAGTTGGCGAAAGAATTTACTCCAGGCTTTAGTCAATTTGCCGTTGATAATTTTGGTGGTGAGCAAATCAGGCCAGATGAATTGGAATATATTGCCCCTAGTCGCACTGAAACCACTGAAAAAGCATTATTTGGCGAATTAAACGTTGAATTAACAGAGCAATTAAATATCACCTTAGGTGCTCGTTTTTACAAATATAAATCAAGTTACGCTGCGGATTCCGATCTACCTTTATATAATACCTTATATGAAGGAGCAGGACCTACCGATATTGATTTAGCTCTTGAAGATATTAAAGTTGAAGATGATGGTAATTTATTTAAGCTGAATGTCAGTTATCAATATACTTCAGATGTTTTATCTTACTTTACTATCAGTGAAGGTTTTAGATTAGGGGGGTCAAACGGTACGCCAGCATGCCCTGATAATATCGACGACATTGAAAGGCAAATAATTTGTGCACTGCCATATGAATACGCTTATACCCCAGATACCACTACCAACTATGAAGCTGGACTAAAAAGTAGCTGGCTTAAAAATAAGTTTCATTTTAATGCCGCTCTTTATTACGTAGAGTGGGATGATGCTCAAGTGTCTTCGAGCACAGAAAATGGCCAATCACCCATCACTATTAATGCCGCCAAAGCAGAGTCTAAAGGCCTAGAAGTTTCCACTCGCGCAGCTATTCATGACAACATTATGGCTTACGCAACCTACGCTTATACAAAAGCTAAGCTGTCAGAAGACGCTATATTGTTAGACGCCTTAGCAGGTGATAGATTACCTGGTACGGCCGAACATCAGCTTTCATTTGGCTTAAACTATAACACTGAACTTTATGATGATTACCTCTTAGATGTAAATTATGGCTTAACTTACCAAAGTGATGTTTATACTAGTGTTGGATTAAGCGACAGTGGTGAAAAGTTACCCAGCTACGCATTGAGTAACCTATCAGCAAAAATAACTAAAGATGAATGGACAGCTATTCTTTATATTGACAACTTGTTCGATAAATACGCGTATACATCAGTGAGGCAAAACAAGTCTATAATCACAGATGCAACCAATGGTTATGATATGCAAAGAAATTATGGTCACTACATTGAGACCCCGAGAACAATTGGCTTACGAGTCACTTATAATTTCGACTTATAATTGTAACCATAAAACCCAGCATTACTTTTAACAAAAGGCATTGTATGATCACAATGCCTTTTTATTTTCTCTGTATACCAAACGATTTAACATGACCGATCAAATTGCCGTTTTACATCGCCAAGCACAACAAGCACTTAATCAACAAGATTACCGTTTGGCGCATCAATGTTTAATCAAGATATTAGCGTTAGATAAGTATTTTGCTGACGGCTATTTTTTATTGGGGATCATCGCCAGTTGTCATAACAATCTCACCAAAAGTATACAACTTATTGAGCAAGCTCACCTTTTACAGCCTGATAACACCGAATACATTGCTTATTTAGCCAAACATTATGCCTTAAATAACCAAGCCGTTTTAGCAAAAAACACATTAGATAAATTAGCCCAGCTTCCGATAACAAGTGCCATCGTTCTCGACACCATTGGCGTTGCTTATAGTCGTATTGGGTTACACCAGCAAGCGGTTGATTATTTTCAACAAGCGGTTAAATTAAAACCAACTAATCAAGATTTTCAATTTAATTTAGCAGCATCATTAAAATTTTCAGGAAAATTTCAGCAAGCACGAGCGCATTACCAACAAACGATAGCGCTTAACCCACATCATTATAAAGCCCACGCCGCCCTTTCAAGTTTAGGTGCTATAACGGCAGAAAATAATCATCTTGAGCAACTAACGTTATTATTTAATGAGTTAACTAACCCAGACGATAAACTCTATATCGGCCATGCGATGGCACGTGAATACGAAGCCTTGAAAGATTTTGATAACAGCTTTGCTGCCTTAGTTGCCGCGAAAGCCGATAAACTATCCTCACTCGATTATTCGCTCCAAGATGATCAAACAATGTTTGATAGCATTATGGCAATGTTTGCTAACGATCATGACAAGTTATTAAACGCGAACAGCCATAATACTAATAAACACAATCATGAACCAATATTTGTTGTAGGTATGCCAAGAACCGGTACAACCCTCGTTGAGCGAATTTTATCAAATCATCAAGCTGTCACCAGTGCCGGTGAATTGCAAAACTTTGGTTTATTATTTAAACAATTTAGCCAAAGTACAACTCATCGGGTTATTGACGCTGAAACTGTGGCGGCAAGCCACGCGATAGATTTTGAAAAATTAGGCCAAGCCTACCTTGACAGCACACGAGTGCTGACCGGAAAAACGGCAAAATTTGTTGATAAAATGCCTTTAAACGTATTGTATGCCGGCTTTATTATTCAAGCTTTACCTAATGCCAAGATCATCTGTTTAGATCGCAACCCATTAGATACTGTGCTCAGTAATTTCAAACAATTATTCTCTGTAAATCAATCCTATTATAACTATGCTTATAGTTTAACTTGGACAGCAGAATTTTATCTTTTATTCAAAAAGTTAGCTGATTTTTGGCAGCAAAAGTTTCCAGATAACTTTTATCTTGTTAATTACGAAACCCTAGTTAACCAGCCAGAAGCCGAAGCTAAAAAGCTACTTCACTTTTGCGATTTATCTTGGCAACCATCGTGTTTAAACATAGTTAACAATCAATCACCGGTAGCAACTGCTAGCGCAGTACAAGTGCGCCAACCGATTAACAATAAATCAGTCGGTTACTGGCAAAATTATCAAAAACATTTAGCTGAAGTGATAACAAAACTCACTTAAACGGGCGCTAACTTTGGCTTTAACTTTTCTTTTCAATCACTAGTTTACTTGATTTGAAATCAAAAAACTTAATGCGAATGGTTTGCGTTTGTATGAGCATGTCGGTATGATGCCGCCATAATAATTAATAATGACTCTTTAAACATTAAACATACTTAGGTATTTAAAACATGAAAAAAGCTCTTCTTGCTTCAGCTGTTAGTGCAATATTGTTCAGCAATGTTGCTTCTGCAAATAACGATACTGAAGAATTACGTAAAACGATTGAACAACAAAAAGCAGCTTTAGCGGCTATTGAAAAACGTTTAGCTGAAACTGAAAAAAACCTTGAAAGCACTGCTGTAGCAGTTGAGTCTTCAAGTTCAGCAAGTGCTACTACTATTGGCGGTTATGGTGAACTTCACTATAACAACATTAAAAACAATAACGGTAGCGACAGCAAATCAATTGACTTCCATCGCTTTGTTTTATTTATTGGCCATGAATTTACTGACAAAATTCGCTTCTTTTCTGAATTTGAATTAGAACATTCATTAGCAGGTGAAGGTAAGCCAGGTGAAGTAGAACTTGAGCAAGCCTACGTTGAATATGATTACAGCGAAACCATTACCGCAAAAGCTGGTTTATTTTTAGTACCTGTAGGTATTATTAATGAAACGCATGAGCCACCAACATTTTATGGTGTAGAGCGTAACCCAGTTGAGAAAAACATCATTCCAGCAACATGGTGGGAAGCAGGTGCTGCATTTACTTACCGCGCGGCGCCAGGTTTAACATTTGATGGTGCGATCACAAGTGGTTTAGAAGTAGGTGATGACTATAAAATTCGTGGCGGTCGTCAAAAAGTAGCTAGCGCTAAGGCTGAAAACTTAGCCTATACTGGTCGTGTAAAATATACAGCGATCCCAGGTTTAGAATTAGCAGCAACATTACAATTTCAAGAAGATCTTACTCAAGGCAATGGCGCTGTTGACAGTGCCGCAGCAACATTAATTGAAGCTCACGCTATCTATAATGTTGATGCTTTCAGTGTTCGTGCCTTATACGCTTCTTGGGATATTGACGGTGATGAAGCTAAAGCGTTAGGTCGTGATGAGCAAACTGGTTGGTATGTTGAACCTTCATATCGTTTAAATGAAGAGTTTGGTGTATTTGCTCGTTATGCTGCATATGACAATGAAGCTGGTTTAAATGGTGATACTGAAGAAAAAGTATCAACGCTTGGTGTAAATTACTACTTACATGAAAACGTTGTATTTAAGTTAGATGTTGAAAATTATTCAGGTAAATCTGACAAACAAGGCTTTAACTTAGGTTTTGGTTACCAATTCTAAAATAAGTAATCAAAGCTAATTGTTAATTGGAGTGAATAAGGAATTTTCTTTATTCACTCTTTTTGCTTTTTGTATAAAAAATATTGAGGCAAACGTGCATTATTTTATTTTAATTTTTTGTTGTTTATTCGCCAGCTTTTCTCAAGCCGATACTGTTTATCAAAGTACCGAGCAGTTTATTGAGCAAGCCTTTAAATCACAAAAACCAAATTCAAAAGTGCTTTGGTTAGATCAAGCAGATAAAGCCGTTATTGCCGACATTCTCAACCACCAAGTTAATTTTTTACGTATTCGTTATTGGCAACATGAAGGTGAAACCGTTTGGGTACTTAACGAAATAGGTAAAGAAAAACCAATTACCATTGGTGTGCATATAAAAAACCATACTATTGCTAGTTTAAAGGTTTTAACTTACCGTGAAAGTCGCGGTGATGAAGTTAAACATCAATTTTTTACTAAACAATTTGAAAATGCACGCTTAGTAAAAGACAATAAGCTTAGTCAGCATATTGATGGCATAACCGGTGCTACGCTATCTGTTCGAGCATTAACTAAAGTTGCCCGTTTAGCCTTATGGCTTAATCATAAAATTAGTTAATGGTGACCATAAACTCTCATAAAATATTATTAGCATTCAAATGACACGTATTGCCTCAAAGAAATCAACAAAACCACTTCGCAATATTATCATTCGTCATTTACGAGAGTGGCATCGTAAATTAGGTATTATTACTGCTTTTTTTCTTATTTACCTCTCAATCAGCGGTATTGCCCTTAATCACACCGAAGATTTTTCACTCGCAAAAACGCCTATTACTAACAATTGGTTACTTAACCATTATGGAATACAAGCACCTGAAGATATTCGTTTTTATCATCAAGGCCGGATTGTTGTCACCAACGAAATAGTTTGGCTTGACGATAATATGTTAGTTGAAAGTAACGAGCCTATTATTAGTGCCGGTAAATACCAAGAGTTTTGGCTGATTTTAAGTCAATCAAGCTTATCAATTTTTACTTTAGCTGGTCAGCTTGTTGAAACAATTGATAGCACAACTGGGTTACCCGACTTTCCTAGCGCTATGGCCTTAACTAACCAAGGTATTCTGTTAAAAACAGCAAACAGCATTTACCAAAGTGATGCCGACTTATTAACATGGCAAACAGCTTCTCCTCAGCAATCACCACAGTGGTTAACACCTAGTCATGTCAACGACGCTCAAATTACACAAGCCAAGCAAGCTTACCGTTCGCAATATTTAACGCTAGAACGACTGGTGGTTGACTCACATTCGGGGCGAATATTTGGTAAATTTGGCGTCTTGTTTATGGATATTATCGCCGTTATTTTAGTGTTATTGTCTTTAAGTGGCATTTATATTTGGCTGCGTTACGCTCGCGCTAAGCGTTAATCCGCTTTTTACCCCCTATTTCGCAATTTATTCGGCTAATTACTGATTATTCATTGCTCATTTTTCTTCAACACAGTAAAATTAATGATAATGATTACTATTTGATTTTGAGCTAATATGACATTAACAGATTTACAGCATGCCCAAAAAGCGACAATTTCTCGCTTACCTGATAACTTTGATCTAACAGCAAAATTGATCGAGCAAGGTTTTGCATTAAAAACTGAAATTACATTAGCTCATAAAGCACCGTTTAATGGTCCGTTAGCATTTCGTCTACACGGCACCAAAATGTGTTTACCTTCTGACATTGCAGCACAAATTGGTGTGGAAGTAACTCATGCCTAAACAATTAAACTTAGCATTAGTTGGCTATCCAAATGCCGGTAAAAGTACTTTTTATAACTGTTTAACTGGCGCTAATCAAAAAACCGGTAATTGGACTGGAATCACGGTTGCGCAGAAACAACAATCATTTATTTTTAATGGTGAAAGCACTACATTAATTGATCTTCCTGGCATCACCTCATTAACGAATCGCCAGCATCAGGGTAAAGACTTTTCAATCACCCAAGACTTTCTCAAGAATCAAACAATTGACTGCTTGATTAATGTCGTTGATGCTACACAATTAAAGCGACAGCTTTATTTAACAACACAATTATTAGAGCTGGGGTTCCCCATGATAATTGTGATTAATAAAGCGGATCGTTCAGAAGCAAGCCAAGTTGATATTAAACTGTTAGCTGAGCAACTTGGCTGCCCAGTTATTACGGCGAATAGCTTTGATAAAGCAACCTTAACTTCGGTTGAAAATACTTTAATTAATTTACCTAAGGCTACCTCTCGACCTACAGACATGATTCTGCCAGAGGCGGTCACCGCAAAATTAACACCAGAAAACAGTTTATTGTCTCTTGAAAAGAATAGCTGTGATAGCCAAGGGTGTCAGAAAACCACACCTGAAAGCGTTGCAATTATGCAAGCGAGATATGACTTTATTCAACGTTTGTTGTCACAAAATAACAACCCGCAAACAGAAAAAATTCCGTTTAGTGATAAGTTAGATAAGTTTATTTTACACCCTTGGTTAGGATTGCCTGTTTTCTTCGCTGCCATGTATCTACTGTTTATGTTTGCCATTAATGTGGGCAGCGCTTTTATTGATTTTTTCGATATCTTAGCTGGCGCCATTTTTGTTGATTACCCACAAAGCTTGTTAGCAAACCTTGATTTGCCGGCTTGGTTATTAACGCTAATTGAAGGTGCAGGTTTAGGCTTGCAAACCGTCGCTACATTTATCCCTGTTATTGCTTGTTTATTTATTGGTTTATCAATTTTAGAAAGCAGTGGTTATTTAGCCCGAGCTGCCTTTGTGGTTGATAGCGTTATGCAAAAAATTGGTTTACCCGGTAAAGCCTTTGTTCCCTTAATTGTTGGCTTTGGTTGTACAGTGCCAGCAGTAATGTCGGCGCGTATTTTAGATAGCGAACGCGAACGTATTACAACCATTATGATGTCTCCTTTTATGTCTTGTGGCGCACGTTTACCCGTATATGCATTATTTGCTGCCGCATTTTTTCCTGAGTCAGGTCAAAACCTCGTATTTTTGTTATACCTTATTGGTATTGCTGCGGCATTAGCAACGGGCTTATTACTTAAACACACCATATTAATGGGCATCAACTCTGTCAATATTATGGAATTACCCTTATACGAATTACCTAAACTTGGTTATTTAATTAAGCGGGTTGCACAGCGCACTAAATCTTTTATTTTAGGTGCTGGTAAAACTATTGTTGTTGTTGTTTGTATTCTTAACTTTTTCAATTCATTGGGCACTGATGGTGAATTTGGTCACCATGATGAAGCCGGTTCTATATTAAGCCAAACAGCACAAACGGTAACACCACTACTTGCACCTATGGGTGTAAAAGAAGATAACTGGCAAGCAAGTGTTGGCATTATCACGGGACTATTCGCTAAAGAAGCCTTAGTGGCAACATTTAACAGCTTATATTCAAGCCCTTCTAGCGAAGAGGATACTCCATTAGAATTTGGTTTGTTATGGCAAGAAGCTGTCGATTCTATTGGTAATAATATGTCTGATATTGAAGCAGACGATCCATTAGGTACTGATATTGGCGATGTTTCTGACATTCATAAAGCGGCTGAAGAACAAGGAGTTAATGAATCAACCTTTACCATCATGCAATCAGCCTTTAACGGTCAAATTGGCGCGTTTAGTTACTTATTATTCATTTTATTATATACCCCTTGTGCTGCTGCCATGGGCGCTATTAAAAATGAAGTAGGAACAAGATGGGCGACATTTGCAGCGCTATGGAGCTTCACCCTTGCCTATATTTCGGCAACCTTTGTATATCAGTTAGTTAACTTTAGCCATGAACCTGTCTTCGCGAGTATTTGTATTTGTGCCGTGTTAGCAGTTTTATTTAGCATTTACTTGTGGTTAAAAAGGTTCGGTAAACAAATTTTAACGCTACCGGTCCGAGTTTCTTATAATTAATGATAAGTAATACCATTCCGTATAAAGAAGTGCTCATTTAGAACGGTATAGTATTAAACAAAGATAAATAACCTGAACTCGGGATAAGAAATTAGCTAACTATATGAAATACATATATTTTGATTTTTTCTCTATTCTAGCTTGATGTTTTTTCTTAGTACAAGGCAAATTTAAGCGCCAATAGCGAGCCTCGGCTTTGGTTCAAACGTCGCTCTACCTTCCCCATCCATGGGGGCGTATTGCAATTAAATTTAACGCAGTAATAAGGAAAAACAGCTGCTAGAAAGCAAGTTGTTATCCCGAATTCAGGTTAAATAGCCCCTAGATTCAGAAAAAACTTTATTTTTTTCTGAATCTGCCGATAAAAACAGCATATAGTAAAAAATGATGATCGGTAAGGACAATGGAACCAGTTTCAGACTTGTTAGCTCGCACGTTAATTGAGCAAACCTTTAAAACAAATAAAGATAAAAAGCAGCAGGCCTTCGAACAAAAGTATAAAAACGCGCAAAACAAAAAAGCAAAGGTCCACCAAAGCACGTTAAATAATGCAGAAACTGAGCTAAGCGTTGACCGACGAAAAAATGAAGACCGCCGTCAAACACGGCAAGAACAAAGACGTTTTGACCTTCGCACTAAACATGATCGTCGACAAAACTCAGCTGTTTCACTAAAAATATAGTCGCACCTTTTAGCCTTATTTATAAGGCGAACTTTGCCCTTGCGGCTGGGTGCGATACCTTTTATATTCCAATTGGCTTTGCGCTAAATCACGCAACACAAATTGCTCAATTTGTTTATTCATCGCACAAGCAGATATATATTCATCGGGTTGATAAAACTCCTCAGCAACCGGCTCAATAATAATATGAAAGCCGCCTTTATTTTGATAAGCAGCCGCCATAAAAACTTTAGCCTTAGTTTTAAGTGCTAAGCGTTGAGGTAAAGTTGTGGTAAATGCTGGCTGGTTGAATAAAGGCGCAAAGATACCCGCAAGCCCTTTACCTGGGACGTGATCTGGCGCAACTAAAAACATACCTTTTTGAGCTAAATCTTTATAAGCCGTACGGATACCATGAGTATTATTAGGGTAAAATTTTGCCCCTGTTCGTTCGCGTGCTTGTCGAATATATAAATCAAACTTTTCATCTTTAAAAGGCCGATATAACGTACTTAATTGTCGTAATTTCGACAGATAAACACTTAATACCTCAAAGTTACCAATATGCAGCCCTAAGATGATAATACTTTCGTTTGCATCTATGGCTTGTCTAAAGCTTTCATTATGTTCTGCTGTGATCTTTGCCTGTAATTCTTTTTCAGGTTTTGTCCAGACATACGACATTTCAAAAATAGTTTGTGACATACACATCAGGCGCTGCTGTAATATTTTCGACTTTTCTTCTGGCGGTAGTGCTGGAAAGCAATGATCTAGATTCTGCTTTATTCTATTTATTGGCCTTTTATTAATTTTAAGTAGTACCGCCCCTAAACAACGGCTAATATTTTGTATCCATAATAAAGGTAATAAACCAAATATTTTGAATACACCTATCACTAAATAATACAAATTAATCCCTACTGAGCTTTGTTCCAACAAACAGCCCGCTATTTTAAAAGAATACGAATAGAATTTATAACTTTATTTCGCTTCATTCGCTTTTAATCCAATATAATAACGATGTGATCACTAACTTTATTTGTGATCTTAAACTTTAATTATGACTATTTTTGATAATTACTGCGAAAGTTTTTCTAACTCCTCTCATTCCCTTATTTTTCTCTCTTCGATGGTCAGAAAATTAACCGAACTCTAGGGACTATTGATCTTTTTTATATTTTCAGTAATAGAGTATTTTACGTCATAACAAAGCGGAATGAATGTTACTTGGTTATTCCAAATCAGTGAAATTCTAATGCAGCTAGCGCAAAAAATAGCCATCACCCTGTGGGCTGAGGCTAATAACTGGCTCTCTTTAAGGCTCCTCAATATACGAAAGATGCATAGTAAAAAAATTAACTTTAATGAAAACAATCTTATACCTTCCTGTTTTCGCTTTGAATTAAGCACTTACTTTACCAACAAGATAACCATCAAATATTTTTGTCGATAGCATAGAAATAAGTCGTACTCAAACATCTTGCATTGACTATTTTTTAAGTTAAATTGACCACAGCTGAACCGCTAAGAATGATTATGATTAAATTAGATTGATTTTATTTACTAAAAGTAATCTGTTTTGATATTCGAAAAAGCGCCCGAGCCATAACAATTAAATTAATCGTTTATTTTATAGAGAGAATAAACATGAAAAAAACAAAAATAACGAACGCTATTAATCAAGCTAACAAATCAAACAAAGAATTATTAACCGTAGGTGCAACAGGCTTATTATTATTAATATCTTCACCTACGGTTTTAGCACAAGATACAAATAAAGCTGTCGAAGTTATCGAAGTAACCGGTGTTCGTAGCTCATTAGAGTCAGCACTACTAACTAAACGTGACGCTCCTTCTATTGTGGATGCTATTTCAGCCACAGATATTGATTCACTACCTGCACTTGATTTAGGTGAAGCTTTACAAGCTATTCCAGGGATTCAACTTGAACGCTCTGCTGAAGGCCGCCAATCTGAAATATCATTACGTGGTTTATCTGGTGGCTTTGTAAAAACAACTGCCTTCGGTCAAGGTTTTGCAACACCAAGTAATAGTGAAAGTGTGATCGGTGCATCTAATCCATTTTCAGCATTTGAATCTGGTGTTTTTGACGGTTTAACCGTTGTTAAAACACCAACCGCTGATATGCAAGCTGGTGGTATTGCTGGTGTTGTCGATCAAAAATTACAACAAGCACTATCAAAACAAGATGGTAAGTTTGCTATTAGTATTGGCGGACGTTATGAAGAATTAACGCAAAACGTTGACCCAACACTGAAACTTTCAGGTGTTAAACACATAATCAAAGACGAACTTGCCGTCGCTTTTAAATTTTCAGGCTCAGGTCAAACTTTCCGTCGTGATACTGCAAACTTTACAACTTATGCGCCAATGGGCGAGAACCCTCTTACCGGCATTTCTAATTCAGATACTATTGATGCTTATCGTGCTCAGTGGAACATTCCGGCTGAGGCTGACGTTCGTGGTGTCGCATTAGCTCGTAATGTTACCGAATTCAGCGACGGTGATCGCATCTCATTTACCGGTAACATTGAATGGAAGCCGATTGACGACCTTAAATTAGGAACACATATTCTATATACCGAACGTAACCTAGACAAAGGCACAAAACAAGATGCCATGTTTGGTAGTGGTTATAACGAAGTGAACCCACGAAATAGTGATCGTTTCTATAAAATTGAACCTGATATGGCCAGTGAACCATTTTTGTATGATTATACCGAATCAGGGGCTCCTGTTTATGGGGTAACTAAAACGTCTATTAGTGATGGTCAATACCAATTCACTAATAGGGAAACAACTTTTTTAGAAACATCTGAAGGCATTATGCTTTATGCCGACTATACCCTAGATAATTGGGTTTTAGATGGCGTTATAACTCATTCTAAATCAGAAAACCAATTTATGAATATTGGTTTAGATACTAGATTAACAGGTCACCAAAACGCGACTACCACATTAAATGGCGTTAGAAACGTACCAACAGTACCAACTGGCGTTAATGTTGACATTGATGCCGCATTTGGTAATTCTAACCAAGCCTCTGTCAGCGCGACAGGTTATGAAAATATTACATGGGATGTCGTATGGCCTAGCGCAACTGATTTAAACGCCTCTAGTGTCACAACGGCTGATATAGCTAACGACGGCAAACGTTTAGGTTTTTTTGTCACCGGCCGAGTTAAAAATCCAGTAAGAGAAGTTTCTAGTATCGAGTTAAACAGTCAGCGTTTTCTTGATATAAACTTCGACGATGTTTTACGCTTTGATAGTGTTAAATTTGGCTTCCGTCATAGTATTGAAGATCTTGACAACCGTGATCAGCAATTAACCATTGGTGGTATTAATACTGCTGCGATTACTGACGCGCAAATAAATACCACAGACCTAGTGACTAATGGACAAGCAAGCTTCTTTAACGGTCACTACCCTGGAACTTTTGATGCAAACAGTGGCTGGAGAACATTTAACAACGACAGTTTACAATTTGCATTAACCGGTGGTGGTGCTAATTTAGCTGAACTTGAAAATGGTGTAATTGTAGAGCCAAGTGGTTTTTATGAAAGGATCACTAACGGTAGACCATTTCGATTTGCTAATAATTTTACAGCAGAAAGTGAGATCACTGCTATTTATGCAATGACTGATTTTTCTGGTGAAGTAGGTTTAATACCATATTCAGGTAATATTGGTGTACGTCATATACAAACAGACAATACCTTTGATGGCGCAACATTACTTGATGGTGAGTTAATTGATTTAACAGTTAAAAGCGATTATTCACATACGTTACCATCGGTTAACATTAATGTTGAGTTACATGAAGATGTAGTATTGCGTGCCGCCTACAACAAAGGCATTGTGAGACCAAACCTGTTATCACAAACACCTTCAACTACGCTTAGTTCAACAAATACTAAAGCAACAATTACCAAACCTAAGGCATCTGTAGAACCTTATGAATCTGATAATTATGATATTTCTTTAGAATGGTACAACCGCGAAGGTAGTGCGATTTCTGTTGGTTTATTCAGAAAACAATTATCTGGTTTTTTTGTTGAACAAGAAACCTGTCCTACTGGCGACCCTCTTGTCACTGAATTTCTTGGCAGTGATATTACAAGAGTGGATAACCCAGACAGTGGCGGCTTTATTTGTACCCAAAATGAACCCTACACGCGTGATGATGGTGATATAGAATTAAACCGCGAAGTAGAAGTAAACGAAACCATTAATGGTGAAGGTACTATTGAATTAAATGGTGTTGAATTAGCGATCCAACAAAAACTAGACTTTTTACCTTATCCTTGGAATGGCTTTGGTGGGGTATTCAACTACACCTATATTGACCAAAAGACATCCGCAGAAGTTTCAGATGATAACGAGAATGCTAAGCTTTACCAAGTTTCACCAAAGTCTTACAACATTATTGGCTATTATGAAAATGACGGCTTCTCTTTCCGTTTGTCTTATAACTGGAAAGATGACTCGGTACTCAAAGGCACAAACTCTTACTTAGGTACGCTACCGCGTATTCAACAAGCTAATGGCCGTTTAGATTTCTCGTCATCCTATGCCATTAATAAAAACTTAAAAGTCTTTTTACGTGGTTATAATTTAACGGACGAACAACGTGTAGAATCGTGGGGCTTTGATGAACGAGCGGTATCGCGTGTTGATTACACAGGAAAAATATGGGAAGCAAGCCTTAACTATACTTTTTAATCTAACGTAATATACAGATAAAATAATTATCTAGCCTATGTAAAAGCTCAGCCCACCCGCTGGGCTTTTTTATTGCTATCACCAGTGATTAAAAAACTTATTCACTTCATAACGGTAAAGTGCGTTTAAACAGTTACCCTAATGAGTGATACCATTCCGTATAGAGAAGTGCTTACTTAGAACGGTATGGGCAGCATTAGAACAAAAGAACAAACAAAAAAGGATGCCGAAGCATCCTTTTCTTAAGTTCTACTGTGAACTAAAGTATCAATTAATATTCGGGCTATCCATGCCCTCACCGCTTCGCGGCCGCACCTTGTGCGTTCTAATTCGTTCCAGACGAATTAGTCGATTACTTTAGAAACAACACCAGCACCTACTGTACGGCCACCTTCACGGATAGCGAAACGTAAACCTTCGTCCATCGCGATTGGGTTGATTAACTCAACAACAAACTTAAGGTTGTCGCCTGGCATTACCATTTCTACACCTTCAGGAAGCTCTACAGCACCTGTGATGTCAGTTGTACGGAAGTAAAACTGTGGACGGTAACCTTTGAAGAATGGAGTATGACGGCCACCTTCATCTTTCGTTAATA
>NZ_JBQMWH010000011.1:0-119306 GCF_053470345.1 Thalassotalea agariperforans
ATCGAAAAAATGGACGATGCCGATAAGAAATTGGAAAACGGCCTTGAATCGATTTATGATTGAATTCGAAGACCGTTTGAAAGATGTTATTTAAACTTGGCAGTTACACAAAATGTGTTACAGGGTCTTAACAAGTGATTAACTAGATGATTAAATCGTGACAGCCTAAATTAATACCTAAAAAAGACATATTTCTTAATATGTCTTTTTTTTGTCTTCTAATTAGCGACTTTTAGTTCGGCTTATTTTTCTTTAAGTAAAGTTCCATTTTCGGTTTGTTGCTCAACATAATTTAGTGCTGCTAATAAAGCTTGTTCTCTTGAAACATAGTTATTATCGGTGGCAATTAAATCTAACACGTTGAACTTTTCTAATTGTTTATGGGTTTGTTGATTTGGGCACAATAAAAATACTTCACACTGGGCATCAAGCGCATCTTTTACGGCATTTTCTAAAGCAAGACCAACAGTCACATCGATCATAGGCACATCACTTAGATCTAATATCATCACTTGATAATCAGAAATACTGGCGTGTTGGCGAGAAATAGCTTTTGAAACACTAAAGATCATTGGTCCAGATAAGTAAAAAAACAGCACCTTGCCATTGGTTTGCTCCAAAATACTGCGTTCATTGATGGTCAGAGGTACTGAATTTTCGTCTCCGTCACTGATCGCTTTAACTTTGCGGGCTTGTTCACGGCTGAGTTTTTCAATGATAATGATATTTGAGATAAAAACACCTAAGCCAACAGCAGCAATTAAATCAACAAATACTGTGAGTAACATCACACCATACATAACCGCCATACCTTGTAAGCTGACCTTATGTGCGCGTTGAATAAAACTCCAATCTAAAATATTAATACCAACATATACGGCAATACCTGCTAACACGGCCATTGGAATTGGCTCGGTTAACCCACCAGCAACTAACACCACAAGCGCAAGTACCAAAGCGCGTACCATGCCTGAAATGGGCGAGCGAGCACCTACTTGAATATTGGTCACTGTTCCCATTGTTGCACCGGCACCAGGTAAAGCGCCGAATAAACCTGAAATCATATTGGCTAAACCTTGACCACGTAATTCTTTATCTGAGTCATGTTCTTTACGGGTTAATGAATCACCGATGACCGCAGTTAATAACGTATCAATACAGCCTAATGTGCCTAAAACTAAAGCATCAATCACCATGGTTGTAAACATATCCGCATTAAAGTAAGGAAACACTAACGAGGGTAATCCTGCTGGAATTTCACCTATTCTGCGGATACTTTCGCTGTCAAAAAATATCACTGATAATAAGGTCACGGCAACTAAAGCCACGAGTTGAGCGGGCACATATTTACGGTATTGTTTCGGAAAATAAAATAACACCGCAAGTGTTAACAAGCCGAGCAGTAGTTCACTAAAGTTAATATTTGATAATGTTTCAGGTAATGCGGAAAGTGTCCCAATTACACCACCTGCAGGTGCGGAATGACCTAATAGCGGTGATAACTGTAAGATGATCAAGATAACCCCAATGCCAGACATAAAGCCTGAAATAACGCTATAAGGCATTAAAGTGACATATTTACCGAGTTTAAGAGTACCGAGAAGAATTTGAAAAGCACCCGCCATCATTACTACGGTAAATGACATTGCCAGGCCTGTTTCTGGATATTTTGCCATCATGCTGGTGAGTACGGCTGTCATTATTACCGTCATTGGGCCTGTTGGCTCTGAAATTAACGTGGTTGAACCGCCAAAAAGTGCAGCAAAAAAACCAACCATAATCGCACCCCAAAGGCCGGCTTCTGCGCCAGCACCGGAGGCAACACCAAAAGCAAGCGCTAAGGGTAAAGAGATGATAGCCGTGGTGACACCACCAAAAATATCACCTTTTAAATCTATATTTTCAAAACGATTTTTTAACACTACGAAACCTCTTAAACCTAGACTTAAAGCAGACAGACAAACGGCGCGATTCTAACAAAACTTTTATCAAATGAGTATAGGTGTTATAGCCTGACTAATTCTTATTACGTAAATGATTGTAAAAAATTGATTGCAAGTTAGGCACTATGCCACTTTCAATATCAATGCTTGTCGAATGCTGATAGTTTGAGAAAGGGAAGGCATTTTGGGTGAGGGAGTGTTGTTCCATAAATTGTTTAAGCTGACCATTGTTAGCGATTTTTTTTAAGCCTAAATGAATTTGCTCGGCTAATGCTTGATTATTTTTATTGAGATAAAAGTTCATTTCTAGGTAATAGCTCAGTAATACTTCAGTGCTAAAGGTTAAGTTAGGGAATGAGGCTTGAACGGCATTTAGCTCTGACTGTCCCTCAAAAATACTTAACGGCAATAAATCACAGCGCTTTAATGAGACCATTTCCAACATCGCATCAAAGTGACCTACTTCAACAACATTAAGTTTAGCGCGCTGTAATATTTTAGCATCGGGCCAATTTAGTCCTTGGCAAATAATTTTTTCGCGTAATTCTTCTAAGGTATTCAAGCGGGCAAAGCTGGTATCAGTTTTTCTAATGATCGCCCCTCGAATGCCTAAACCACCTAAAAAAAGTGGAAAGGGTACACGGATCAGGTTTTTAGAGCGCTCAGCAGAGTAGCCTGACCAAATAACATCATAATATAAACCTTGTTCAATCAATTTCACCGCACGTGCTTGTCCTGCATGGGGTAATGTTTTGATTTGATAGCTTTTATTATCATCATTTGCATTTAAAGCAAGCGATAACAAAGAGACAAAATAATCATGGCTAGCATCATTTTGTTTTTGTGGGCCAGTCGTGGTGATGGTGATTAGTTCTTCATTGCTTGCTCGAATAACAAAAGAAGAAAAAATAACAATGATAGCGAGAAAAAATGGCATTTTTAGCCGTGGTTTGTAAGCGTTAAGTTATTTTAATCTATGCTAATATCAATTTCATTAATATCTTCACAGTTATTTTTGCTTGCTTAAAAAGTTCCCCACCAGATAACATATGTGAAATTTCATCTATGTTTACTGCAATGCTATTTACAGCGTGATTTTTTAAAGTTTTAGCAGATGAAAAAAGGTTGTTGTTGAAGTTATCTGTTAACTGAAATTATCCCAGCGAACGGCCATCAAGGGAGCCGGTTATGCTTATTCTGGGTAACTTTAAAATATACCCTCTCGCTTAGCTCAATTAACGCTTGGAGCAGAACGAAAATAATGTTGTTAATAGGATGAGTGGGTTTAGTGATCATCGTGTTAAGTAAAATAATTTATTAATTTTTGGAAATGTTATGACAATTAAAGTAGGTATCAACGGCTTTGGCCGTATGGGACGTTTGGTTTTTCGTGCCGCTTGGCAGTGGCCTGAGATTGAATTTGTGCAAATAAACGACCCTGCTGGCAATGCTGCCACATTAGCGCATTTAGTTAATTTTGATTCAGTACATGGGAAATGGCATAGCGAAGCCAGTGCTGATGATCATAATATTTATCTTGATGGTAAAACCATTACCGTGACAGCTAATTCAACTATCGCAGAAACGGATTGGTCGGGCTGCGATATTGTGGTTGAGGCGTCAGGTAAAATGAATAAAAAAGCCTTAATTGAACAGTACTTACAGCAAGGCGTGAAAAAAGTTGTAGTGTCAGCCCCAGTAAAAGAAGACGGTGTCTTAAATATTGTCATGGGGGTTAATGATCATTTATATCAAGCAGCCGAGCATGATTTAGTTACTGCTGCTTCTTGTACTACTAACTGTTTAGCACCTGTGGTTAAAGTTTTACAAGAAAAAATCGGCATTAAACATGGCTCAATGACCACCATTCATGACATCACCAATACTCAAACTATTATTGATGCACCCCATAAAGATTTACGCCGCGCACGCGCTTGTGGTTTAAGTTTAATTCCAACAACAACCGGCTCAGCTACCGCCATTACGCATATTTTCCCCGAATTAAAAGGAAAGCTTAATGGTCATGCGGTACGAGTGCCATTAACCAATGGCTCGTTAACTGATTGTGTTTTTGAGTTTGAACGAGCGATCACGGCGCAAGAAATTAATCAGTATATGAAAGACGCGTCTGAACATGAATTAAAAGGCATTTTAGGTTATGAAGAAAGACCGTTAGTGTCGGTTGATTACCGCACAGATCCTCGTTCATGTACAGTTGATGCCTTATCGACTATGGTGGTGAATGATACTCAGCTTAAAATGTATCTTTGGTATGATAATGAGTGGGGATATGCCAATCGTTGTGCCGAGTTAGTTCGTATGGTGGCGACAAAAATGTAACTTCTTAGCATGGATCGTAAACTAACAAAGAGAGTTTACGATCCATTTTCAGAGAGTTTTTTTACTCAACAGAAAGAGATAATGATGATCGAAGAACGTAATTTACGCAGTATTTGCCATGCTTCAGTTGGTACAAATCAATTAAGAGAAGCGAAAGTTTTTTATCAAAAGTTATTAGCAACTTTAGACATTGTGCAAGTATGTGATTATGAGCATGCCGCAGCTTTTGGTAAAGGCGGTTATCCTGAATTTTGGGTACAAATTCCGTTTGATGGCCAAGCAATGTCGGTAGGTAATGGTACACATTTTGGCTTTGTTGCGACCAGTAAACGACAAGTGGATGATTTTTATCAAATGGCGATAAGCCAAGGTGCAAAGTGTAATGGCAAGCCAGGGCCTCGGCCAGAATATGGTGAACCTTATTATGGCTGTTTTGTACTCGATCTTGATGGTAATCGCATTGAAGCGAGTTACTGGCACC
This sequence comes from Thalassotalea agariperforans, assembly GCF_053470345.1. Lineage (NCBI taxonomy): Bacteria > Pseudomonadati > Pseudomonadota > Gammaproteobacteria > Alteromonadales > Colwelliaceae > Thalassotalea > Thalassotalea agariperforans. The sequence continues at coordinate 4,765 of NZ_JBQMWH010000011.1, forward strand.
AAGATTAAACCACTTTTGTACCGAAAAGCGAATCAAAAGGCCAATGTTCTCAACTTTTTACAGCTTAACTATTTTTTCCAAAGCCAGAATCAGCTAAGCTAGGAGACAGTTAAACGATCCATTGATCAAAGATTAAACTTTAATCAAAAGGTTCTCGATAATAACAATAATTTACTCTGTTTTGCCCATTAGGAAATTCACCACATGTCTGATGCAGTCGACTTTAGTCTCGAAGGTATAGAACAAGTTCCATTAAGACGTTTTACCGAAGACGCTTACCTTAATTATTCAATGTACGTGATCATGGATCGCGCTTTACCGCATATTGGCGATGGTTTAAAACCAGTGCAACGTCGTATTGTTTATGCGATGTCAGAACTCGGTTTATCCGCAACGGCAAAATATAAAAAATCAGCCAGAACCGTTGGTGATGTTTTAGGTAAGTTTCATCCTCATGGCGACTCTGCTTGCTATGAAGCTATGGTGTTAATGGCACAGCCATTTTCTTATCGTTATCCGTTAGTTGATGGCCAAGGAAACTGGGGTGCTCCTGATGATCCTAAATCGTTTGCGGCAATGCGTTATACCGAGTCAAGATTATCGCGCTTTAGTGAATTATTATTATCTGAGCTTGGTCAAGGTACAGTTGAATGGACACCAAACTTTGATGGCACCATGGAAGAGCCAAAAACTTTACCGGCTCGTTTACCACATATTTTATTAAATGGTATTACTGGTATTGCCGTGGGGATGGCAACCGATATTCCTCCACATAACGTGCGTGAAATTGCCAATGCTTGTGTGCATTTAATTGAAAACCCGAAAGCTGAATTAGCTGAGGTCATGGAACATGTGCAAGGCCCTGATTACCCAACAGATGCCGAAATAATTACCCCGAAAGCGGAAATTGAAAAACTATACCAAACTGGCCGCGGTAGTATAAAAATGCGCGCGGTTTATGACGTTGAACACGGTGAAATAGTGATCACAGCGTTACCGCATCAAGCATCAGGCGGTAAAATTTTAGAACAAATTGCGGCCCAGATGCAGGCGAAAAAACTGCCAATGGTTGTTGATTTACGTGATGAGTCTGATCACGAAAATCCTATCCGTATTGTGGTTGTGCCACGTTCAAATCGTATTGATATTGAACAATTAATGCAGCATTTATTTGCCACAACCGATTTAGAGAAAAACTATCGTGTGAACTTAAACATGATAGGTTTGGATAATCGTCCGGCGGTTAAAAACCTGAAAGAAATTCTAGCTGAATGGCTAGAGTATCGCCGTGAAACGGTGCGTCGTCGTTTACAATACCGTTTAGATAAAATTCTTGCTCGCTTACATATTTTAGATGGTTTATTGGTTGCTTATTTAAATATTGATGAAGTGATCGAGATCATCCGTGGTTACGATGATCCTAAAGCTGAGTTAATGACACGCTTTAATTTATCGAAAATTCAAGCGGAAGCTATCCTTGAAATCAAGTTACGTCAGTTAGCCAAACTGGAAGAAATTAAGATCCGTGGTGAGCAAGAAGAGCTTAATAAAGAGCGTGATACCTTAGAAAAAATTCTTGGCTCAAAAGCTCGGATGAGCACTTTACTTAAAAAAGAGATCATTGAAGCGGCTGAAAAATACGGTGATGATCGCCGTTCACAATTAGTGGTTCGAGGCGAAGCAAAAGCACTATCCGAAAAAGATTTAGTACCAAGTGAGCCAGTTACTGTGGTTGTTTCTGATAAAGGCTGGGCACGTTGCGCGAAAGGACATGATATTGACGCTGAGGCATTAAGTTATAAGTCAGGTGATAAATATTTATGCTCAGCGAAAGGACGCAGTAATCGTCCTGCCGTGTTTATTGATTCCTCAGGTCGAGCTTTTGCCACCGACGCACATGGCTTGCCAACGGCAAGAAGCCAAGGTGAACCATTAACTGGCCGCTTTAATTTAGCTTCAGGGCAAACCTTTGAAAAAGTGGTGATGGCGGATGACGATGCGAAATATCTATTAAGCTCTGATGCCGGTTATGGTTTTGTTGGTAAGTTTGAAGATATGGTGAGCCGTAATAAAAACGGTAAGGCGTTATTAAGTTTACCGGCCAATGCCAAAGTTATGACACCGTTATTTATTAAAGATTATCAGCAAGCGTTAATTTTAGCCGTGACTTCTGAAGGGCGAATGTTAGTTTTCCCTGTTAAAGACTTACCAGTATTAAGCAAAGGTAAAGGTAATAAAATAATTAATATTTCCGCCGCTAGAGCAAAAGCGCGTGAAGAATACGTTACTTTATTACAAATTATTATGCCGGACGATGCGGTAACATTGCATGCCGGTAAACGTAAGCTGACCTTAAAATCGAGCGATGTTGAACATTATCGAGGAGAGCGTGGCCGCCGAGGTAATAAGTTGCCACGTGGCTTACAACGAGTGGACCGTGTTGAGGTTAGCGCGGCAGAGCCAGTAGAGCCTGACGCACCTAGCGAAGCAAGTACTGGAGAGCCTGAAAACAGTTAGTTATTTGAATACGTATGCAAGCCATTGTTTAACTTTAGGTGTTTAGCCTATGATAAACAGGTATCAACAAATGACTTGCTTGTTGTATATATCATGTAAAGCTTTAAGCACATTGGCATTGGTCGATGTGCTTTTTTTTTAGCTGACATGGCATATGCTTAAAGCGACGTTATAACCATTAAAAGAATATAAATCTGAAGGCTAGTTATAAAATTAGCAGGATTGATGATTTGGGGATAAGTATGAAAAATAAACCGCAACTAAGTTTTTGGCAGATTTGGAATGTTAGCTTTGGCTTTTTAGGGGTGCAAATAGGTTTTGCATTACAAAATGGTAACGTCAGCCGGATTTTGTCGGATTTAGGCGCTGATCTTTCTTCATTATCGCTTTTTTGGTTAGCGGCACCGATCATGGGCTTATTGGTACAACCTATCGTTGGCGCTTTATCTGATCGCACATGGAACCGAATGGGGCGTCGTTTACCCTTTATTTTTGGTGGCGCTTTAGTGGCGGCAACGGCGATGATCTTGCTACCTAATGCGTCAATGGTGGTGGCTTTTATCCCGCCGATAATTTTTGGCTTATTAATCTTTGCCATTAAAGATGCCGCATTTAACGTGACCTTTCAACCGTTCCGTTCCCTTGTTTCAGATATGGTACCCGCTGAGCAGCGTAATTTAGGCTATTCGGTACAAACCTTATTAATTAATATTGGCGCAGTAGTTGGTTCAATTCTTCCTTTTGTATTAACCAATGTGATTGGTTTAGATAATGTTTCTGTACAAGGGGAAGTCGCGCCGTCAGTGATTTGGGCCTTTTATATTGGCGCTACTGTGTTATTAGGCTCTGTCTTATGGACGGTATTTCGAACCAAAGAATATAAGCCGGAAGATTATTATGCCTATCAAAACTTAGACGCTGAACAAATTCAAAAAGAGCAAGCGGTTAAAAAAACGCTTAATGAACGCCTAGCTGGTTTTTGGGTATTGTTTAAAGATATGCCGGTGATCATGAAACAATTGGCTGTAGTGCAATTTTTCTCATGGTTTGCGTTATTTATTATGTGGACATACACTCCGGCCGCTATCACCCAACATGCCTGGGGAGTGGCGGTTGATTGGTTTGATCCTGATTATATTACTGCAATGGGTGGTTTACCTGAAGCGGTTGCGGCCGCGAAAGGTGCAGCCGGTGATTGGGTGGGAATTTTATATGCAGCCCAAGCGTTATTTGCGGTATTTTTTGCCATGTTATTAACCAAGCTAGCTAATACGTTTGGCCGTAAAACCATTTATGCCTTATCGTTAGTGGCCGGTGGTCTTGGTTATTTGAGTTTTGTTTTATTTCAAGATCCAACCATAACTCAGGTAAATTTATTAATTACTGAAGTTGCAGTACCTGAAGGGGCACTAGGGTTAGTTTGGTCTATGTTAGGAATTGGTATGGCATGGGCAGCTATTTTAGCTATGCCTTATGCGATACTTGCGGGTGCGTTACCTGCAGATAAAACTGGTGTTTATATGGGGATTTTCAACTTTACTATTGCCGCACCACAAATTATTTCTGGTTTAGTTACCGGCTGGATTTTAAATCATATTTTCGATAATAATGCGGTTTATATTATTATGCTGGCAGGAGCTTCGATGATTTTAGGGGCATTGTCAGTATATTTTGTTAATGACACTGAAGAGCTAGAAGCGGTAAGCGATAAGCGATAAGTTAGAAGCTACAAGTGAAAAGTTAGAAGCGAAAAACTAGAAGTAAGCAATTGCGTGTTTTACTTCTAGCTTATTGCTGATATCGTTGGCGCTTAACTACAACAACAACAACTAACTACCACAACTTTTTCGAACAACCAAACTGGTTGGCATGGAAATCGTTTTTGCTTCTTCACCGTTAATCAGTTTCACTAAACTATCAACTAATAATTCACCGGCAAGAATTGTATTTTGTTTTGCTGTCGTCATCGGCGGGGAAGTAAATGATGCCATTGGTATATCATCAAAACCAACCACGGCAACATCTTCTGGTACTTTGAGGTTATGCTCTAATAACGCTTTTAAGGCACCTACGGCAATAAGATCACTGGCACCAAAAATGGCATCGAATGGTTCACCTGAATTAATTAATTGGCAAGCAGCTTGATAGCCGGAATCTTCAGTACTAATAGCAGAAAATTGACGTTTTGAGTTCACACTTAATTGGTGATCTTTTAGCGCTTTACAGTGGCCATGATAGCGCTCTAAAAACTCAGGTGAATGCGAGGAAGCATCGCCTAAAAAAGCAAAGTTTTTACGGCCGTTTTGAATAACATGCTCGGTTACTTGATAGCCGCCATGAAAACTATTACAGCCAACAGAAATGATTTTTTCATCATTGACATCCGCGCCCCAACGGACAAAATGAGTTTCCTGTTCAATTAAATGTGCGAGTTTTTCTTTATAATTTTCAAAATCGCCATAACCCAATAAAATAATACCATCGGCTTTATTTGAGTCTTCAAAATCGGCATGCCAGTCATTATCCATTTGTTGAAATGAAACGAGCAGATCATAACCTTTGTTTGAACAAGCGCGAGTAATACTACCTAGCATAGATAAGAAAAACGGATTGATCATTGAATCATCACTAGTTGGATCTTCAAATAAGAGCAGGGCGATGGTAGCACTTTGCTGAGTTCTTAAATTACTGGCATTTTTATCTACTTTGTAATTAAGTTCTTTGGCAATTTTTTGTACTTTTAGCCGTGTTTCTTCATTAACTAATGGGCTATTTCTTAATGCTCTAGAAACGGTCGATTGTGATACACCCGCTAAATAAGCTATATCGAATGAAGTTGCTTTAGATTTCACGTTAACTTTCCATTAACTCATTATTATTATTAATTTATATGATAGTAACTTACCGATTAATTTAAGTATATAAATTGGCTTTTTTAAAGTGAAAATAAAAAAGCCGCTTGTTAAAAGCGGCTTAAATCATAAAGAGAGCATTGTTTTTATTGTGCTATTTCAGCGTTGTGATAAACGTTTTGAACATCATCACAATCTTCTAACATGGCCATGAATTTTTCAAAGTTGGCAATGTCTTCTTCGTCAGTAATTTCAGTATACGTTTGTGGTACAAAGGTAATTTCTTCCACTTCTAAGTCGAACTCAGGCATGGTATCAGCGAAGGCATTTTTAATTTTAAAAAACTCAGTATGTGGTGCGAATACGGTGATGATATCATCTTCTTTTTCAACATCAGTAATGTCGCAATCGGCCATCATTAAGTTTTCAAAAACGGTTTCTTCATCGTCACCTTTAAATGCAAATATTGCTTGGTGATCAAACATATGAGAAACCGTGCCAGAAGAGCCGATTTTTGAGTTGGTTTTAGTGAAACATAATCGAACATCTTTGATAGTACGGTTGTTGTTGTCTGTTAAACAATCAATGATCACCATGCAATTACCTGGACCAAAACCTTCATAACGGGCTGCTGCATAATCTTCCCCACCCGTGCCTTTTGCTTTTTCAATTGCTTTTTCAATTACGTGAGTAGGTACTTGGTCTTTTTTCGCTTTTTCAATTAAACGACGAAGTGATAAGTTGCTGTCTGGGTCGGTACTACCATTTTTGGCACAAACGTAAATTTCTTTACCGTATTTAGAATACACTTTTGTTTTTTGGCCTGCAGTTTTAGCCATTGATAATTTTCGGTTTTGGTAAGCTCTGCCCATTGGTAAATCTCTTCTCGGTATTAAAAATAAATTATCATAAATTCTAACGCTTTGAGAGGAATTTGACTAGGTTTGAATTGAATTTATGCGGTTATCACAAGGCAATTAGCCGGTTTTTTGATGATATAAACGATTTAAAATAAAGCAGAGCTAACCGTAAGTTAACCCACGGTTTGCTCTGCTGATTTATTTATACTTCACAAAAGCTGGCTTTGACCCAGTCAGCAAAAGTTTGCAGTTCTTTTGAATTTTCAATATTTTCATGTTGGATCAAATAATAGCGATCATTGGTGATTAATTCATGATCAAATAATTTAACCAATAACTGTTCGCTAAACCAAGCTTTACTAATAGGCAGTGGCACTAGCGCAATGCCCATGCCTTGTTGAGCGGCGCGGGCAACGCTAAACATACTATCAAGTTGAATAATCTGTTTTGGGTCAAAATCCGGGACATCGGTTTGATCGGCCCACTTATGCCATGACCAAGGTCTTGATTGGTGTAATATCAAGGGCACGGATTTTAAGGCATCAAAACCATGTGCGGCCCATTTTTTATAAATTTTCTTATTACACGCGGCAACATAACGAATCGGAAACAGCTCATGGACTATGCTGCCATTAGGTTTGCCATTTACTAACACTATTGATAAATCTGACGCTTTTAATTGTTGATTAGAAGATTTCACCGTTTCTAGCTGTAAATTAATATCAGGATTTGATTCTGCCCATTCGCTTAGCTTAGGAACAAACATTTCACTGGCAAAAAATTCCGGCAAACTCACGGTAATGGTACGGTTTTGCTGAGTATTGGTAAAGTCAGCTATGGTTGACTCGAGTTCAGTAATTAATGGATAAACACTTTGATAAAATTGTTTACCGGCACTGGTTAGCTCAATTGCGCGAGTATTGCGTTTAAACAATGAGGTGCCGAGTTGCTCTTCTAACTGCTTTATTTGATGACTTACAGCTGAAGGCGTTAAAAATAATTGGCTAGCCGCATGTTTAAAGCTTAAACATTTAGCTGCAATGCAAAAAGAACGTAAACCTCGTATTGGTGTTTGTATCGCCATAATCGTACTTCGTTAATGAGTTACTTAACTTAAAAAAGCAAATAATAGACCATAGTGGAAATTTTTTTAATTAATTGATTTTAAAAGTTAAATAATTTTAGATTGGTAGCCTGTTGTGACATTCTTATGCAGTTGGCATTAAATTGGTGCATTTGAAAAAACAAAAAAATGGCACCAAAATGGTGCCGATAAACCAAAGAGTTGAACTGTTTTGAAATCGGGGGAATTTCGAAAACAAAGTTAGCATACTTGGTGAATGAACTTGAGACAAACGAGAAAAATTAATCTGCTAAGTAAATTAAATTCAGTTGTGGTGCAGGTGATTTAGTTAATAAAAAAGCTAAAGAGAAATTATTGTTTGATGTTGTAAATAAGTGAATTAATAGAAAATAAATTAGTTTACAGCCACAAAGTTTTAAATTTTGCCTATACTCAAACAAAAGCTGACTACTAATTTGAATGTATGTTAAGCATATATAACAACGTCACTCTTACGAGCCTTTTATTAGGTGATTAAAGAAAGAGTTAGTACTCCTGAAACAAAGGAAGTTAACGATCTGTTTTGTTATATAAATTCTAGGTCGTGGGGATAGCTATGAATATATTATTAGTTGATGATGATGAAGTAGATAGAGCACATATTAAAAGGGCGTTAAATAAAAGTAATTTACCTGTCGCTATTACCGAAGCTGTTACTGTAGATCAAGCCATACAATTATATAAAAGCGCTGACTTTGACATTGTATTATTAGATTATCGGATGCCAAAACGTGATGGCATTGAAATGGTTATTGAAATTAGGAATGAGCCGAAGAATTCAAGTACCGCCATTGTCATGATGAGTATGTCGGAAGATGAAAACATTGCTATTAATTGTATTAAGGCCGGTGCGCAAGACTTTTTGATAAAAACCGAGATTACTGAAAATAAATTAAGACGAGCATTAGTGCAAGCAACCACTCGTCACGAATTAGAATGCAAGCTTTATAATACCTATCAGAAAGTTAAATCATTATCAGAAACAGACCCTCTAACGGGGCTGCCTAATCGTTATTTTTTTGAAACATCCTTAAAGCTTGCAATTACTAACAATTGTCGAAGTCAGTTTAAATTAGCTTTATTGTTGATTGATCTTGATAACTTTAAATTAATTAATGATAACTTTGGTCATGATACCGGCGACTTATTTCTTCAACAAACGGTAACTCGTATTAAAAAGTGTTTACGTGGCAATGAAGTTTTTGCCCGTATCGGTGGTGACGAGTTTGTGATTATTTTGAATAATATTGAAAATAATACCCAAGCTTCGTTGGTGGCTAATCGAATTATTAAGGTGCTGCAAGAAGTACAGGAAATAGCTTCAACAGTGATAAGTGCTACCGCCAGTATTGGCATTTCTTTGCATCCAGATAATGGTAATACTAGTGCTGAATTATTTAAGTATGCCGATATTGCGATGTATCGCGCTAAAAAGAAAGGTCGTAATCAAGTCTGTTTTTTTGAACATGAAATGCAGCAAATATTTCATCATCGGTTAAAGATAGAAACCGAGCTAAAAACGGCAATACAGAAAAAACAATTTGAATTGTATTATCAGCCTGTGATTAATCCAAGCAATGAGACTATTCAAGGATTTGAAGCCTTGATACGTTGGAATGTTGATGGCGTTGTTCGTATGCCGGATCAATTTATTGAAATAGCAGAAGAAACCCAACAAATTCTTAACATTGGCTTATGGGTTATTGAAGAGGCTATTTCTACGTTAGCACAATGGCATAAATTAACGTCTAAGCCTTATGTTATGGCGATAAACCTATCAGCGATACAACTTGGTGATATCACCTTAGTTAAATATTTAAGCGCGTGTTTATTAAAATATAATGTGCCAGCAAAATTAGTGGAAATTGAAATTACAGAAACGGCACTATTTAAAGATACCCCTATATCGCATCAAATTATTAATGATTTAAATGACCTTGGCTGCCGTTTATCACTAGATGATTTTGGTACTGGCTATTCTTCAATTGCACATCTGCAAAATTACCCTATCTCAGTGGTAAAAATTGATAAAAGTTTAATGCCAACCGATGAATTAAGATCGAAAAACATGACCTTAGTTGAAGGCTTAGTAGCTATGGCTACTATTTTAGGTTTAGATGTTGTGGCAGAAGGCATTGAAACACAAAAGCATGTTGATATGTGCAAAAGGCTGAATATTCAACGCTCACAAGGCTACTTTTATTCTCGGCCACAATCAAGAAAAAGTATTGAACAGATGTTTTATGAAAAACACTTAATGCTTACCAATCAATGAGTTTCTGTAAAGGTGTTTACCCATGCAGATAAAACTAACAAATACAGGGTTATACATTTATTGGTTAATTGTTGTGGCTTCCATAGTATCAACGATTGTCGCTTGGCAGGTGTCAAATAAACAAGTTCAGCAAAAAAACAGTCAAAAATTTGAATATCAAACGGAGCATTTATTAGCTTTAATTACTGAGCGAATGTTACGTTATGAAGTTGCGCTCAAAACGGGGGTGGCAGCAAACCAGTCAATACAGCGAACCATTAATGCCGATGAATGGGAGTTGTTTGCCAGTACACTCAACATAGAAAATATGTACCCAGGGATTAATGGTATTGGCGTTATTTATTATGTTGCTCCTGACAATGTTTTGACTTTTATTGAACAGCAACGCTTAAACAGGCCTGAGTTTATTATTCATCCTCAGCATGATAAGGCAGAGTACTGGCCAATAACTTATGTGGAGCCGGTCAGTAGTAATGCCAAAGCGGTTGGTTTAGATATGGCATTTGAGCATAAACGTTTAACTGCAGCCAAAAAATCAAGAGATACAGGCACTACACAAATTACCGCGCCAATAGTTTTGGTACAAGATGACCAAAAAACCCCTGGATTTTTGCAATTTGTTCCCTTTTATAAAAAGCAAAACCTTCAAACAATGGCAGAGCGACAGCAGCACTTTGTTGGTCATGTTTATGCGCCTTTTATTATGTCAAAATTAATGAGTGGTACTTTAAGTCAGCGTGATCGACAAGTTGTTTTTAGTGTTTTTGATGGTGATGAAAATCTTTATAATGAACTCGTACCTGATAATGTAAATTATGAGGTTGAGCCACTCTTCAAAAAAACGGTGACTGTTGATATCTATGGTCGAGCGTGGCGTTTTAACATTCAAACATCAAAAGCATTTAGAGAAAATAGTGACTTACAACAACCATTGATTATCTTAGTGTGTGGTATTGTTATTACGGGATTATTATTTTTCTTGTGGGTTACCTTATCCCGTCAAAGAAAAGCGGTGTTGTTAGCGGTTGATATCAGCGAAAAACTGTCAAATAAAGAAGAGTACTATCGTCATATTATTGAAGCGGCGCCTTGTAGCATTATTATTATTAACGAACAGGGCGTTATTGAAAAAGTTAATCTGCAAACAGAGCTGCTCTTTGGTTATGCGAATAATGAATTGTTGGGTCAATCGATTGATCTATTAGTGCCAGAGCGCTTTCGTACTCAACATCCTAAACATCGTCAACATTTTAGTGAGAATCCCTCGCAACGAAAAATGGGACAAGGGCGCGCTATTTTTGGTTTGACAAAAGAGGGTAGAGAATTTCCTGCTGAAATTGGGTTAGCTCGATTTTCTGGTGAAGGCGGTTTTAAAACCTTGGCAACGGTCATGAATATGACTGAATATATGAAAATTACCCAAGAGCTTAAACGCAGTAATAATGAGCTTAATGAGTTTGCTTATATTGCATCGCATGATTTAAAAGCGCCGTTAAGGGGGATTATTCAGATTTCTAGCTGGATTGAAGAAGATATTACTGAGCATGCCCAAGAAGAAACAATCAATTATTTAAAGTTGCTTAAAAAAAGAACCTTCCGTTTAGAACAAATATTAGATGATTTATTAGCTTATTCTCGTATAGGGAGCCAAAGCGAAGAAAAGCAAATGGTTAATACCAAGTTATTATTTGAGAGCACCTTTGAGCTGCTCGACCCTCCGGCAGGTTTAAGGTTGATTATTCAAGAATGTATGCCAATGATTGAAACTTTTGCAACACCACTTGAAACCATTGTTAGAAATTTATTGGCTAATGCTATAAAACATCATGATAAAGTTGACGGTATCATCAGTATTACCGTGAAAGAAATGCCGGTGTATTATGAGTTTTCTGTGATTGATGATGGCCCAGGTATTGAACCCGAATATCACCAACAAATATTTGATTTATTTAAAACCTTAAATCCTCGTGATCAAATTGAAGGTAGTGGGATGGGACTCTCAATTATCAAAAAAATACTTGATGTGCAAGGCGGTTCGATAACGATAATGTCAGATGGCAAAAGTGGTACCTGCTTTACTTTTCTTTGGCCTAAATAATAAGAACTTGGCGAAATTGAATTGTTATTTAATCAAGCTATGGCGCGTTATTATATTTTGATGGGAGACAAATTTTAGCTAAAAAAAAGGCATCCATTGGATGCCTGACAAAAATATGAGTCTGTAAAAGAAATTAAGAAATCGGGGGGATTTCGAAAACAAGGTTAGAATACTTTTTATCGCGGTTAACAACAAACGATAAAAAATCATCTTAAGCATTAGATTTTCTAATGTAACTTTTTTGTCGTGTAGAGATTGTTCGTATTAAGGAAAAGGGAATGATAATACCACTCTGTATAAAGAAGTGCTTACTTAGAACGATATGGGCGACATTAGAACAAACAAAATTTGTGAAGATATAGTCATTCTACATCCAATAAATTTTGTGCAGTTATCATGGTGCCCATACGTTCCCAAAGGGCGACGTACCTTTAATAAAAAGTAAAGGCTTATATGCAGCGCTATTGATTTTGACAAGGTTCCCACATGGATGTGGGACATTAGGGTAACGCAGGAGCAGTTACCGAGAATAACCATTCTCGGCTTTGTCTCCTGAGTCGCTCTACCTCTACCATCCATGGTTTCGTCTTCAATCAATGCCTTGCCTCTAAACCTTTAAATTCTCGCTAAGCGAGCACTTTCTTATATGGATTGGTATTACTCAAGCGCAGATCAAAGCATGGTGGTTCTATTACGACCACGTGCTTTTGACTGATACAAGGCGTTATCTGCCCGCTTTAAAAGTTCAGCAATATCTTCACGTGGTTTATATTCTGTTACACCAATGCTACAAGTAACTTTTGTGCCAGTAGGCCATGTTTGCTCCATAATTAGCATTCGCAGTTTTTCAGCTAATAAATGTGCTTGTAAACAATCTAAATCAGGGCAAATTAAAAGAAATTCTTCTCCGCCCCAACGAGCAAAAATATCATTAGAACGAATGTTTTCTGAAATTAACTGACTAAAGATAACTAATACTTTATCTCCGACGTCATGGCCATAGGTGTCATTAATTACTTTAAATTTGTCTAAATCAAGATACATTGCACTTAATTTAAAACTGTTATCCTCTGTTTTTAATACAAGTTCTAATAATAAATCTCGAATACCATGCCGGTTACGAATTCCCGTTAAATGGTCTCGTGTAACTAAGCCTTGCAGCTCTTTTGTTTCAATAGCCAGTGCCGTATTCATTTTTTCCAATTCTTGCTGTTTTTTTATCAATCGTTGGGCTTTGACTCTGCTGCTGTTAATAATAAAAAATACATGTCCTATGATCGCTAGCAACCAGGTAATGGTAAGTAATTTTAACAATGAAGCTTGGCTGATCAGTTTTCCTTCTAAGGTGATATATTCTATAAAAATAGTGTGCTCTCCTGAAACTACGTTTTCAGGTGTCATTATTTTGATAAAAACAGCTCGTTCAAAATTAGTTTGTGCATTGCCATGCTCTAAAATCATCATAGATGACCACCACTCTGGAATATAAAAGTCATCGAATGTGATGGTATATTCTTCAACGTGATTGAGAGTTTTTATATTGAGTTTAGCTTCATTAAGTCTAAAGGTGTTTAGGTCATCACTATTTGAAATGTTGGGTTCGTAGTTTCTTATTTGAAAACGCAGATTGAAACTTTTTTGTGCTTTTGGCGGTATATAAGCAAGTTTTACCTTTATTTTTGTATAGTTGCTTAAATCTAGTGGTATTTCAAATGGATTGACCAAGTTAAAACTGAGCTCACAAAAAGGGTAATCGATGAAAAATTTTATTTGGCAGGTGAGTTTTTTAGCTTGCTGCTCAATTGAGACATCGGCTTGGGAAGCTAATGGCGAGTCATTTGCTACATTACGGTCGCTGATAGCTTGAGCATTACTGTTGTGATCTAAACGTAAATAGCTGTCCATACCTAAATGTTGCCAAGTAAGTAATGCAATAGAAAAAAGAAATAATGTAATGTATAGCCTAATTAACATATTAACGACACTAATTGTAATTTAGCTTGAATGCAAATTTTTTATATTATCAACGCTAAAGTTATCCATAAGATGATATTGATAATAAAGTATAAATATAGCTTAGGCCGCTTTTATTTATTTCGCTAAAAATATATTTTAATGAGGTAATAATTCAGGTAGAAGCAGGTAGAAGATAGTAATTTTCTTTCGAATAGTTGTTTTTATGGTGATAGGTGACGCTAAATTTTGATTGTCATAGACTTGCTACAACAATCAAATTTTACTTGCGCTAAGACTGAATAATTATTTTCACTAAATTTTGGTGATTTATACGGAGTGATATTAGTAGCGAACCACCAAATCATTAATTTGTATATTGCCTAATTGCTCATCATTGCTTGATATTAAGGTGGCATTATCGCGATTGCTATTAATGACTTTAACTTTGTATGGGCTGACATTAAAACCGCTGTATACAGTGCCATTAGCTAAAGTAAAATGAGTGTTCGCTAATAGAGAAAACTCATCTCCTACGCTCACGCCATGGCGTTTCCCTAAATTGATATAAAGTTTGTTACCTTCTATAGCAACTATTTTTCCTTGAGTAGGCTGACACATTAATGTTTCGTCAATATCTAAACTAATGTCTTTTAATAGTTGGCTTATTTTTATGCCGTATTTACTTTGCCAAAAAGTTTGATTATCTGGTGATACTATTTTTCTATCATCAAACGGCCAGGTTGTGGTGGATGAATAACCTTTCTCGAATACACGTTCGCCATTCATACCATCGTAAATATAAATATTTAAATTAAAGTGTCTATTTTTTCGTTTTTCTCGCCAAAACTGCCAGTTTTTTTCGTGTGTGTTTTCGAATGAAACATCGGTAATTTCTGAATATAAAATAAACTGGCTATCGGATTTTCTTGCTAACGACATAGATAATTGTTTGATTTTATCTTCATCAAAGCTTTGATGTAATCGGGTAAATTCAGTGCTGTTTTTAATATTAATTTTAGGCGTTAAATAGCGGCTGTCAGTTTTTAATTGTGCTGCTAAGTGAGAAGTTAATTGGCGATCAATTGGATAGATTTGACCAATATTCGCTTGCTCTCGATGTAATAAATGACTACGGGTTAATAAGAGTGATTTACGGTAATCTGCGGCATAACACTGTTTCTCTTGCGGGAAAATATCGGCACGAATAGTTACTTCAACTATATCATCGGTATAATTTTCGCTGACGATCTCAAAAGAATTTACAATGCCGGTTGCACGAATATTTAACTCGTCTTTGGTAAGTAAACCATTAACAACTTGCTGAACACTTGAAACTGAAGCACCGGCAATAAGTAAGGTTTTTTTCAATGCATTTTCAATGGCTTTATTTCTTGCCGCTTTATTATCGTTATTATTGATATATGCTTGACCCTGGGTTTCAAACCACTGAGCATAAGCGGTATTACTTAGGAATAAGATAAATAAATAAATCAGCAAAAAACGCATAATAATATCCAAAAATAGATTGGTTTACTTTGTGCATCAAAGTAAGCAGGTTTTACGCCATAATTGATTTTACTTTTTAAAGTATGAGCTTTGGCGCGAAAAATGCTAGTGATTGTTATCAGTGTTATTTATCGAGGAAGGGTCAATGAAAAAGTGGCTTTTAATAGCTGTAATACCGGCATTAGTATCGTGTAGCAGTATTTTTAGTAATGATGAAGCGGACAATTTTTACCGGATTGCTCATCAAGAAAAAGGCGAAATAGACAGCTTTGCATTACCTCGTCATGCGATTAATGATGTTGTAAAAGGTCTTGCATTTCAAATGCTTGAGTCTAGTAGTTTTGTCAATCCGAAAACTCCTATTGCAGTAGCTTCGTTTGTGGATTTAAAAGATCTTGAATCAACCAATTGGTTAGGTAATCAAATAGCGGAAAATTTTGTCCATGAATTACAGCGTCATGGCATGATTGTGGTGGATTTTAAAACAACAGGTCACATTCGGGTAACCAAAGAGGGTGACTATGCCTTTAGTCGTGATTGGAAAGAATTACCTGAACGACAAATTATTGACTATGTTGTCTCGGGTACCATGATGGAACAAGAAGGTGGTATTTTAGTAAATGCCCGTATGATCGGTATGCAATCACGTGTTGTTGTCGCGACAGCACAATCTTTTATTCCTAAATGGGTATTAGGTGAGGTGGTTATGCGAACTGAGCAAGAGAATGTGAGCAAAAATATAAAAATGAAAGATGGTATGTTGATCCGTGACAGTGAAATGTTAGCAAGCGATGAACGTGCAATTGAGATCCATAATTAATGGTGACGTTATGAAAAAATATTCAACTATTTATGCTTGTACCGCGTTATTTTTGATGTTCTTCTTAAGTAGCTGTTCGACGGTTTATGATAAACAAGTACAGTGGCAGCGAGTAAAGCCGGATGCATTTCCTGTTTTACATGCGATAGGTCATGCGCCGATCAGTTTACAAAACTCAGACAATGAGACACAAAAAATGTTGATGGCGATCACGGCATCTAAAATGGCGGCTTACGCTGAGCTGGCTGAACAAGTTCATGGTCAACAAATAACACATGATTTATCTATGGCGGACTTGTTAATTAATAACCAAGCGATGAATGTTAAAGTACAAGGTATTATTCGTGGAGCTCGAGTTGTTAAAAGCTATCCTACCGGTGATACATACACTACTGAGCTGAGCTTAGATTTTAAAGATGTATATGATATTTATGCGGTGATGAATATTGAAAAAGAAATTAAAGAAGTGAATTATTATTAACTTAACCTAAACTCGGATTCAGAATTTAGCTATTACAGAATATTAAGCGCCTATCAATCGATAGGCTTTTTTATCACTAATCATTAATGGTTAATAAGGATTCTTTATACAAATAACCTCATAAATGAGGTGAAATAAGTTGGTTTTGGTATAAAGCTAGTAATGAAGGCAATAAGCTAAATATTGCGTTGTATTAATTAAGCCTTAATGCCTTTTCCCATCAAGCCAGCATTCTTTTTACCCTTATTGTCATAAGTCATTGAAGATCGGCTACGGTTTTCTAATAACTCATTTTGTAACCTTTCTATCGCTAACGATGACTGTTGGATGATCATTCCATTTACACTGTTGAGTTCTTTACAATGAGCCAGACAGTTTTCGATATTGGCAAAGGTTTCTGCAAACCCAGGATCTGCTAATAACGCTTGATAATTAGGGCTTTCTTTTGAGGAAGCATCAGTTGCATTAATAACCGTTAATAAGTCGGTTTTTTTATTGGATATAGCAACTAAGGCGTCTGGATCTTGCTGTTGTAAAATTTCTTTTTCTTGTAACAAAATTTGCTCTAATTGCTGAACTTGCAATAACTGTTTATTGATTATGGCTTCAAAAGCGACTCGTTCAGATTCCGGCACTGCAGACATAAATGCTTAACTCGTGTTTTGTTAATAAAATTAAATAAGATCAAATTCAAACTTAGCAATACTCGCTGCTAGTTTTTCTGGGTTTACTTTATATTCGCCGTTGCTAATTGCTTTTTTTAATTGCTCAACTTTTTTTTCATTAACGGCTTGGCCATTCCCTGCTTTTTTTTGTAATTCTGCCATTTGTTTTGCTTGTGGCGTAATTGAAACAGAGTCTTGATTCACTTTCGCTTGAGACGAAGGAGCACTTTGTTGAGCATTGTTCTGCTTAACTTGATTTTGATTTACTTTGCTATTAACAGCTGAACTGTTATTCAAGTTATTGATATTTATAGCCATTATTTATTCCTAACTGCAATCTAGATATACCTGCTAACTTTATATCGGCAGCACAGATATATACTTTAAAATAATTATAAATTAATAACTACTTTATTTATGGCTTTTACCCGTGCAGAGATAACTTTGCCTGAGCGATTGTTTTTAATACGAACTTGTTCGCCTACTGTACCATTAGAGAGGGCTGTGCCGTTTGTTTTTATTTGAAAAGAAGATGAATTTGCTAAAATAGTAACCATTTCACCTTTACAGACAATACAAACATTATTGCTATAAATTGCACTATCTTTTTGTAAATTACGTTTAACTTTGGCTCCTAGTACTTCTTCAATACTATTTAAAGTTGCTCCACGGATCTTATAATCCTCAATAAAAGTAATTTTAGTATTATCGTTATCTAAGATTGAGCCTTTATCAATATTACTGGCCGCGACTAATACAGGTTGTAATTTTGTTACTTTGACAGCTAAGTAGATATGCCAGTTAGTGGGGTCGTCACAACTTAATTTGACATTTATGTTTCTACTATTTTGATTTTCCAGTATATTTACTTTCAGATCCGAGTTACATTCGTTGATATGAATTCTAGGGTCGAGTTCAGGGTTTGAAATAGATATTTTTTGCTCTTTATTATTTTGCGACAGGTATTGTGCTTCCACGCTTGTTTTTGCTAACTTTTCTATTTCTTCGTGGCTGAATGTTTTGCAATAAACCTGTCCACTGAGTAGACAAAAAAGAGTCAACGTTGATAAAAGTGAAAGAAAAGTGATTTTTTTCATAAAATTTTGCTTCTATTTCTAGGGTAATAAGAATACTCGACTATGATTATTAAATAGGTCGAGAAAAGAAAACGTCAAAATTTTAGACATTTAATTTATGATGTAACACTTACAATCAAGAAACGTGCCTGATTTAATTCAGTTTCGTAGAGTATGGAGTTTATATGGCGGGTATTTTAGATTCAGTTAACCAACGGACACAGTTGGTCGGACAGAATAGATTAGAACTTTTATTATTTAAGCTTGTTGGGCCTCAACGTTTTGGCATAAATGTGTTTAAGGTACGTGAAGTTTTACAGTGCCCTCCGTTAACAAAAATGCCGCATCAAGACTCCTATATTAAAGGTGTTGCTCATATTCGAGGGCAAACCATTTCGGTGATCGATTTAAGTAAAGCCACCGGCGGTTATGAAATAACGGAAACAGAAAATAATTTTATTATTATTGCTGAATACAATCGTAGTGTTCAGGGTTTTTTAGTTGCAGGCGTTGAGCGTATAACAACATTAAGCTGGGCTGACATTATGCCGCCGCCGGAAGGGGCAGGGAAATCTAATTATTTAACAGCTGTCACTGAAATTGACGGTGAAATGGTGTCAATTCTTGATGTTGAAAAAATATTAAATGAAATTAGTCCCGTTTCTACAGAATTAAGCGATGACGTTGCTGATATTTCTGTAGGGCAAGACGTTGGTGATCGTGTTGTGATGATTGCTGATGATTCAACAGTTGCTCGTAACCAAGTAAAAAGGGCGCTAGAGCCGCTTGGTATTAATATGGTGTTAGCTAAAAATGGTCAAGATGCCTTAGATCAACTGCGAGCGATTAGTGCAGAGTGTGAACATAACATAAGTGAAAAGGTCGCTTTATTAATTTCTGATATTGAAATGCCAGAAATGGACGGTTACACCTTAACCGCTGAAGTAAAAAATGATGAACGCATGCGGACAATGCCTGTGATTTTGCACACCTCATTAAGTGGTGTATTTAACAATGCCATGGTTGAAAAAGTAGGTGCTGAAGATTTTATTCCTAAGTTCCACCCTGATGAATTAGCAACTGCTGTTAAAAAATGGCTACGTATGGATGATCAAGCTTGATATGTTTATTATTGAATATGTAGTTGAGGATTTATAGTGTCGACGAATCAGCTTGATGATCAAAGTTACTCTCAATTTAGAACATTTTTGGAACAACAATGCGGTATTGTATTGGGAGAGAACAAACAATACCTAGTAAAAAGCAGATTAGCGCCATTAATGACTAATTTTAAGGTTGAAACCTTAAGTGAATTAGTTACTCGTACGTTAAGCCCAACTGAGCGTCAACTAAGAGCCGCTGTTATTGATGCTATGACGACGAATGAAACGTTATGGTTTCGTGATGATTATCCTTTTAAATTATTACAAAGCCAAATATTGCCAGAACTCGCCAAAAAAAACACCCCGATAAAAATTTGGTCTGCTGCTAGTTCCTCTGGTCAAGAGCCTTATTCTATTGCTATGTCTGTTTTGGAATATCAGCAAAAAAATCCAGGAGCCTTGAGTCGTGGTGTGCAAATAATTGGTACTGATATTTCTACAACCATGTTAGAACATTGTAAATATGGGCAATACGATAGTTTGGCATTATCGCGAGGTTTATCTGCTGAGCGTAAGCGTCAGTTTTTTGAACCGGGTGAAAACGGTATGTCAAAAGTGAAAGATAATGTTAAAAAATTGGTCAGTTTTCGGCATTTAAATTTATTAAATAGTTATAGCTTAATGGGGCGATTTGATGTTGTTTTTTGCCGTAATGTTTTAATTTATTTTGCACCTGAAATTAAAGCCAAAATTATCTCACAATTCCACGGTGTGCTTAACGATCAAGGCTATTTGTTTTTAGGCGCATCAGAGTCTCTTTCTGGTCTTAGTCAAAAATATAAAATGCTCAGATGTAACCCCGGTATTATTTACCAAAAAGATTAATTCCTTTCTCTAAAATATTTCTTTGGCATAGTCCTTGTATGTGTCCTTCATATATTGTGGAGGTACACATCATGGCAATAAGTTTCGATAAAGTTTTTGGTTTGCATGAACAAGGTGTTTTGCTACGCGCAAAACGCGCGGAAGTTATTGCAAGTAATATTGCGAATGCAGACACCCCTGGCTACAAAGCTAAAGGTATGGATTTTCAAAAGGCCATGCAGCAAGCGGCAAAGATGCAACAAACAGGCATCGTTCGTACTCATGAAAAACATTTAAGTACCTCAACATCTTTAACCTCGGAAGTGAAATTTCGTACGCCAGATCAACCAGATACGGGTGATGGTAATACGGTTGATGTACAAGTGGAACGAAACTTGTATCTACAAAACTCGTTAGAGTATCAAGCAGGCATTCAATTCTTAAATGGAAAAATTAAAGGATTGAAAAAAGCGATAACAGGAGCGCAGTCATAATGAGTCTTTTTAACGTATTCGACATATCTGGCCAAGGTATGAGCGCACAATCTGTCCGCTTAAATACAACAGCCAGTAACATTGCTAATGCTGATAGTGTTAGCAGTAGCATTAATGAAACCTATCGTGCGCGCCATCCTGTTTTTGCCGCAGAGATGCAAAAAGCTGCCGCCGGTCAAGAAGGTAGTGTTGGTGTCAAAGTATTAGGGATTGTAGAAAGCGACAAACCTTTAAATATTGAGTATTCACCAAACCACCCAATGGCTGATCAAGACGGTTATATTTATAAACCTAATGTTAATGTTATTGAAGAGATGACGAATATGATTTCAGCTTCTCGTTCATATCAAACCAATGTGCAATTAGCGGAATCAGCTAAAAACATGGTGAATAAAACGTTAACTTTAGGTCAACGCTAATAAGGGCATAAATTATGGAATCAGTTAGCGGTAATAAGCCTCTCGAAGGCATGTATTGGCAAAAAGACCAAGTTAAAACGGCAGAAGAAGATAATGGCATGCTCACGCAAGAAGACTTTTTTGCGTTGTTAACGAAAGAGCTGGCTTATCAAGATCCGACCAAACCGGTTGAGAATAATGAAATGATTTCTCAAATGACGGCATTTTCTACTACTGATGGTGTCGCGCAATTAAATGAGCAATTCACCAGTTTTGCCAGTTCAATGTCGTCAAGCCAAGCATTACAAGCTTCTTCATTAGTGGGGCAAAGTGTTTTAGTGGATGAAAATACTTTTGGTATGGCGGAAGGCGAAGGAGCAAAAGGTAAATTGATAACGGATTTACCAGCCAGCAATGTAGTTATTTATGTTGAAGATTCGAAGGGGGCACTCATTCAAACAGTCCCTGTTGGTAATATTCAAGAAGGTGAGTTTACCTTTTCATGGGATGGCAATAAAAGTGATGGTGAAGCAGCCCCAGAAGGTGCATACCGTTATCGCATCGCCGGTTTAGTTGATGGGCAAGCGTCAGAATTACAAGCGATGACTTATCGTAAAGTGGATAGTGTGACTTTAGCGGGGGCTAATGGCATTGTCTTGAATTTAAACGGTGGCAGTTCAATGTCGTTAGCAGACGTTGTTGAAGTTTCCGAAGGTTAATAACGAACAGTTTAAAGAGGTGAAATTATGTCATTTAATATAGCACTGAGTGGCTTGAATGCCGCACAAAAAGACTTAGATGTTACATCGAACAATATCGCTAACGTCAATACCACGGGCTTTAAAGAATCAAGAACCGAATTTGTGGATGTTTATGCTGCATCGTTATTATCTTCGGGTAAAACCAAGGTCGGAGACGGTGTTTTAACTGCAGATGTGGCTCAGCAATTTTCTCAAGGCAGTATTCAGTTTACAAATAATGCCTTAGATTTAGCGATCACAGGTAATGGTTTTTACAGTACCGTACCAAGTATTGATAGCTTAGAACGTACTTATACTCGCTCTGGCCAATTTAAATTGAATAGTGAAAACTTTGTTGTTAACTCTCAAGGGGGACATTTATTAGGCTTTCCAGTTAACTCAGATGGTTCATCAGCATCGGTTAGTTTAAGTACGGCTGAACCAATTAGAATTCCAACAGCGTCAGGTGCACCACAAGCAACGGGAGAGGTTGATCTTCGTATGAATTTACCTGCCGGTGATGTTGCACCAGCTAATGCTCCGGGTAATTTTGATCCTGAAGATCCATCAACTTATAACCACTCTACTTCGGTAACTATTTTTGATTCGCTGGGGGACAGTCATATAATGACCTATTATTTTATCAAAGACCCAGTACAAGCGAATGAATGGACAATGTTTACGGCTGTTGATGGTACGCCAGTTGATATTCCTGATCCTGGCGGGCAATTTGAACCTGACGGTGTAACCCCAGCAACAAGTCCTGTTGCTGGTAATGTTTCGGGCAATTTAGCACCGACAGGTGTAGTGGGGGCACGATTATATTTTGATAGCTCAGGTGATTTTATTGGTCAAAATCCAGATCCGGCTTTAGGTGGTATAAGAACAGAGGCATTACAAGCCGGAATATTAACTAATGGTGCCGATCCGTTACAAACGGTATTAGTTAATTTTAATTTTGATCCATTAGGGCCTAATGCGAATGAACCAACACAATTTGCGTCTAACTTTGAGGTAACAGCATTAGACCAAGATGGCTTAGCGGTTGGTCGATTAACCGGTATTGATATTGGTGCTGATGGTTTGGTACGTGCGACATACAGTAATGGTACTTCAGAACCTCTAGCTCGTATTGCGTTGGTAAATTTTGCTAATGAGCAAGGTTTAACACAAATTGGTGGCACTTCTTGGAAAGAAAGTATTAGTTCGGGTAGCCCACTTGCAGGTGAAGCGACAACAGGGACTTTTGGTACCATTAACTCATCGGCGTTAGAGCAATCTAATGTAAATTTAACGTCAGAGCTAATCGACTTGATTTCAGCGCAACGTAATTTCCAAGCCAACTCAAGAGCCTTGGAAGTGGATAATCAATTAAACCAAACGATTTTACAAATTCGATAGTTAATTTTGCTTTTATCTTATCAACCCTAGCCAAAGTGCTAGGGTTTTTTATTTCTCCTTTACTTCAATATTTACACCTTCTTTCCTTGGCATCTTAATTGCATTTACTAATGTATTAGTCATTAATCGAGAACTGTTATGGATAAAATGCTTTACATTGCAATGAGCGGAGCTAAACAAAATATGCTCGCTTTATCTATAAATGCCAATAACTTAGCTAATGCTAAAACCACTGGTTTTAAAGCTGATTTAGCCAACGCCAGAGCAATGCAGGCATTTGGTGAAGGTTTGCCAACGCGGGTTTTTTCGATGACAGAACGTGCTAGCCAAAACTTTGACAGTGGCTCGCAATTAACAACAGGTAAGCCATTAGATGTCGCGATTGATGGTGATGGCTGGTTTGCTGTTCAGTCAGCCGATGGTTCTGAAGCTTATACACGTAATGGCCAGTTTAAGATTACTGAAGATGGTGCTTTGCAAACCAATGAAGGTGAATTAGTCATTGGTGAAGGTGGCCCGATATTTATTCCATTGCCGGTTAAAAATATTTCCATCGGCCGCAGCGGAACCATTATGGTTCAACCAGAAGGCGCACCAGCGCTGGTTCAAGAAGAAATCGGCCGTATTAAGATGGTTCGACCCGACGTAAATTCGTTAACAAAAGGCAGTGATGGTTTGTTTCGTTCTCGTGATGGGTTACCAGTAGCAGCAGACATTACAGTACAAGTTAATAGTGGTGTATTAGAGGGGAGTAATGTTAACCCCATTAATGAAATGACAGCAATGATTTCTTTGCAACGGCAGTTTGAAATGCAGTTGAAGTTAATGAAAACCGCAGAAGAAATAGACGCTAGTTCTGCGTCTTTATTACGGGCTTTCTAATGATTAACTATTTGGCTCACGGTACAAGTTTAATAAGAGGTGATTTATGAATCCTGCATTATGGATCAGTAAAACAGGCTTAGATGCACAAACGAAAGATATCGCAGTTATTTCTAATAACTTAGCGAATGCCAGTACGATTGGTTTTAAAAAAAGTCGTGCTGTATTTGAAGATCTGCTGTATCAAACGATTAATCAACCTGGTGGCAGAAGCGCGCAAGATACTGAAATGCCTTCGGGCTTAATGTTAGGTGCGGGTGCCAAAGTGGTATCAACGCAAAAAATTCATAGCCAAGGTGACATGATAACTACCGATAATTCCTTAGATTTAATGATCCAAGGTGAAGGTTTTTTTGAAATACAATTACCAGACGGAACCTCATCGTATAGCCGTAATGGCCAATTCACTATGGATGAAGAAGGTAATATGGTAACACCAGGGGCAGGTTATTTACTGCAGCCACAAATTACCATCCCACCAGATGCATTATCAATAACCATTTCGCAAGATGGCGAAGTCTCGGTGACTTTACAAGGGCAACCTGAGCCGGCTGTTGTGGGACAAATTAATACCGTCAATTTTGTTAACCCTACAGGTTTAGAGCCTATTGGTCAGAATTTATATGTGGAAACTGCCGTTAGTGGTGCGCCGCAAGAAGGTGTTCCTGGTTTAGAAGGTTTTGGCATGTTAGTACAAGGTGCTTTAGAAACTTCGAATGTTAATACCACAGAAGAATTAGTGAATTTGATAGAAAGTCAGCGAGTATATGAAATGAACTCAAAAGTTATTTCTGCTGTAGATCAAATGTTGAGTTATATCAATCAACAGTTATAGGGTTTATTAGGGGGATACAATGAAAAAGTCATTGCTAAGTATTTTAGGTATTTTTATGTTGGCAAGTTGTGCTACAACCAGCGAACATACTGAAATTTTACCCAACGATCCCGATTTTGCGCCAATTATGCCTGAACCGGAGGAGGAGTCTTTAGTACCTTCGGGTTCATTATTTAAACCTAATTACGTTAATAATATTTATTCTGACTCAAAAGCCCATCGAGTTGGCGATATTATTTCGGTGATTTTAAGTGAAAATACCCAAGCACAAAAAAATGCTAAAACTGAATTAAAAAAAGAAAACAGTAGTGCACTTTCACCGATCACGGGCCTAGGTGGCAATCCACTAACTTTTAAAGGCGATTCAATACAATTTGGTTACGATCAAGATAGTGACTTTAAAGGTGATTCTAAGTCGAATCAAAGTAACAGCTTAAACGGTAATATTTCAGTGCACGTATTACGTGTTTTACCTAACGGCAATTTGATGATCCGTGGTGAAAAGTGGTTAACATTAAATAATGGCGACGAATATATTCGTTTAACTGGCGTTATTCGTTCAAAAGATATCAGTTCAAACAATACCGTTGTTTCGAGCAAAGTGGCAAATGCTCGCATTCAATACTCTGGTACTGGCACTTTTGCTGATGTGCAAGAGCAAGGCTGGTTATCTAAATTCTTCAGTAGTTCTTGGTGGCCGATTTAATCGGTAAGGCAATAAGATGAACAATATTACTTACAACACAGGTATCTGTATAAGCCATTTCAACGGGTTATTGAAACTAAAACAGTTATTGCTTAAAGCAACGCTATTGATCGCATTATGTTTGTCTTTTCAATCGTCAGCTCAGCGCATTAAAGACTTAGTTGATGTTGCCGGTGTTCGTTCAAATCAAATTATTGGTTATGGCTTAGTTGTTGGTTTACCGGGTACCGGTGAGCAAAGTCCTTTTACAGAACAAAGTTTTAAAACTATGTTAAGCAATTTTGGCATCACTATGCCGGCTAATTTGAAACCTAAAATTAAAAATGTTGCCGCTGTCGCTGTTCATGCTGAATTACCACCATTTATTAAACCGGGTCAATCAATTGATGTGACCGTTTCATCGATGGGGAGTGCACAAAGCTTACGTGGCGGTACTTTATTACAAACCATTTTAATGGGCATTGACGGTAATGCTTATGCCATTGCGCAAGGCAGCTTAGTGGTGAGTGGTTTAGGCGCGGAAGGTTTAGATGGTTCAAAAGTATTGATGAATACACCAACGGTTGGCCGTATCGCTAATGGCGCGATGGTTGAAAGGGAAGTTATTTCTCCGTTTTCACAAGGTGATCATATTACCTTTAATTTGAGACGTTCTGATTTTACTACCGCTAAACTATTAGCTGAAACCATTAATGATTTTATTGCAGATTCTGCTAAAGCGATCGATGCTACCTCTGTACAGGTAACGGCACCAAGAGATGTAAATGATCGGGTCAGTTTTTTATCGGTTTTAGAAAATTTAGAATTTGAACCCGGCCGACCTGCGGCAAAAATTATTGTTAACTCTCGTACGGGCACCATAGTGATAGGTTCTGATGTGAGATTATTACCAGCGGCAATTACGCATGGCGGTATTACTGTTACTATTAATGAAACGCTTAATGTATCGCAACCAAATGCTTTTTCTGAAGGGGAAACGGCTACGACAACCCAATCAATTATTGATACCAAAGCTGATGATTCACGGATGTTTGTTTTTGATCCAGGTGTCACCCTAGACACACTTGTACGAGCAATCAATCAAGTAGGTGCTGCTCCGGGGGATGTCATGGCTATTTTAGAAGCCTTAGATCAAGCTGGCGCGTTGCGCGGCGAGTTGATTGTTATTTAGTGACAAGTAGGTAAATCTGATGTCTTCTCCAATTGATCAAGCACAAAACTTTTTTGATTTAAACGGGTTAAATAATATTACCTTGCAATCAAAGTCGACCGATCAGGCGTCAAAAGATGAAGCATTAACCGCAGCGGCAAAACAGTTTGAAGCGATTTTTATGCAAATGCTATTAAAAAGCATGCGCAGCGCTCAAGATGTACTTGAATCAGATAGCCCATTTAATTCTCAAACTACCAAGTTCTATCGTGACATGCATGATCAACAGTTGGCTGTTGAACTGTCAAGTAACGGTAGTTTAGGCTTGTCTGAGTTAATTGTTCGTCAGCTTGGTGGACATAATGAAAACTTTACCCCACATAGTGTGTTGCGAGCAGATGGTGAATTAACCTCTCGCACCATAGAAAGTAGCAATAAATTTGCTAATGATAATCGTCGGTTAGATAATGAAACGATGTCTTTAGAGACGTCAAAAAATCGACAAATAAAAACACCATTTCAAGATCTGATCAATTTAGCTAAAAAAGATCAGCGTTTTGAGCAACCTCAAGATTTTGTTTCAGCTTTGATAGAACCTGCCAAACAAGCCGAAAAAAGCTTAGGAGTACCTTATCAAGTTGTAATAGCACAAGCAGCATTAGAAACCGGTTGGGGCAAAAAAATTATCGTTGATAAAAATGGTGAAAGTTCGAATAACCTCTTTAATATCAAAGCTGATAAACGCTGGCAAGGCGATCATGTTACGAAAGATACCTTAGAGTTTGAACAAGGCACTATGGTAAAAAAATCAGCGCCATTTCGTGTTTATTCTTCAGTGTCAGAAAGTGTGAATGATTACATTAAGTTCCTGTCAAATAATCCTAGATATGAAGCCGCATTAGAGAAAGCTAACGATGTGGAACATTTCCTGCAAGGTATACAAAAAGCTGGCTATGCGACTGATCCTCAGTACGCAGAAAAAATACTCGGTACATTAAAACGAGTTGGCAGTTTATTAAACCGATAATCTTTTGATTACCTTGATGTGTTCTGTGATAGTTGGAGTTTTTTATGTCTATTAATTTATACCAAACTGGCGTTAGTGGTTTATTAGCCGCACAACAACAGTTGGCGACGACAGGACATAACATAGCCAATGTAAATACCGAAGGTTACAACCGCCAACGTGCTGAACAGAATGCATCTCCAGGTTTATTTAATGGTGGAAATTTTATTGGTTCGGGGACTTTTATTAATGATGTGGTTCGTATTTACGACCAGTTTTCTTATAAAGAACAATTACATAATACCAGTAAATTAGGCCAAGCGAATGCTAGTAACAGCAGCTTAGATCAACTTAATAATATTATGAGTTTTTCTGGCCAAGCCTTGTCAAATTCGATTGAACAATTTTATCAAACGGTTAATGGTATGGTGGATAATCCGAGTGATTTAGGCCTACGATCAATTACATTAAACCAAGCGAGTATATTAAGTGCTGATTTTCAAGCACTTAATAATAATTTTGGCCAATTAGAAAAAGCAGTAAATGGTGAAATTAGCCAGATTGCTGGACGAATTACCGACATTTCACAGCAATTAGCGACGATAAATTCACAAATTTTAACGAATAATGATCAAAGCGTGAAAGGTCAGCCAAATGATTTGTTAGATAAACGTGATCAATTAATTACCCAGCTTTCAGAATATACGAATGTAAATACCGTGACTGATCAAAATGGTGTTATGACGGTGATGATAGGTAATGGTTCAACCCTGGTAGCTGGGACAACCGCACTATCTGTCGGTGTAACTTCTGGCGATCCTGATCCTTTAGCAACCAAAATCAGTTTATATGGGCCAAGCAGTACGGCACAACTTAAACCTGAATCTTTGGGGGGAGCATTAGCTGGCAAGTTTGAATTTAGAGATGAGCATTTAAAGCAAGCTAGAAATGAGATAAACCGTTTAGCTATGGCTATTTCGGAAAAGCTGAACAGTATTCAAGCACAAGGTTTAGACTTAAATCAACAGCAAGGACAAGACCTTTTTACTGATATTAATAGTAATTTATTACAATCATCACGCGTGTTAACACCAAGCAGTAATGCGGGCACCTTAACAGCACAAGTGGAAATTGTTGATATTTCACTTATTTCGACTGATGAATACGAAATAACATATGACGGTAGTGACTATGTGATGACTAACCTCAATAACGGTGCCACGGAAACGCTAACGTTAACAGCAGCTAATACGTATAGTTCTAGCCAAGGATTTAATTTTGTTACTACTGGCGGGGCTGTTGCCACTGATGATTCTTTTATTATTCGCCCAGCAGAAAATAGTGCAGCTTTAATGGAGATGGTATTAACTGACGGTAAAGGATTAGCAGCAAGTTCAGCGGTACAAATTACGCCATCAGCGAATAATGTAAGTGCCGGTACTATGGCAATATCACAAGTATATGATCCAGTAAATGCCCGTGCTGATATGGACATGAGCATTGAAATACTAGAAAGTCCGCCGGGCACATTTACCTATACAGTTACTGATAATACAGGTACCACGTCAGCCCCACAGCCTTATACTCCGCCATCTCAATTGATTGATTTACCATTAACTGGGACAGCTACGTTTCAAGTGGAGTTAAAAGGCATGCCGTCAGGCTTAGCGCCTAATGCACCTGAAGTTTTTAGTTTTAATGATGGTTTTGGTGTTGGTAATGGAACTAACGCGTTAGCTTTAGCTGCCAGCCAAGAAGACGGGATTTTGAATGGGAACTCTGAAAGTTTTACTCAAAGTTTGAGTAAAACCACTAGTATTGTTGGCTCTAAAGCAAGTAGCGCGGAATTAGTCGCAAATACTGCTGAAGCATTACATACCCAAGCATTTAATCGAAACCAATCAACATCGGGTGTGAATTTGGATGAAGAGGCGGCAAATCTAATTAAATTTCAACAGGCTTATCAAGCGTCGTCACAAATTATTTCAATAGCTAATACCATTTTTGACACCTTGCTCGCAGCAGCTAGGTAGGGAGTTATTATGCGCGTTTCAACATCTCAGTTTTATCATCAAAACAGTTTGCAATTAACTAACAAGCAATCTGATGTTAATGAACAGGTAGAATACTTAACTAATGGTAAGCGCATTTTAACGGCTAAAGATGATGCGGTTAATTACAGCACATTAATAGGGTACAAAGATGAATTAAGAGGTATTGATAAATATAAACGTAATATTACCCAAGCGGAAAATCGTAATAGTTTACAAGATGTTGTTATTTCAAATGCTGAAGGGTTTATGAACCAACTAAAGCAATATTTAATTCAAGCCAATAACGGCACTTTATCAGTTACAGATCGTCAATCATTGGCGGATCTTGCTGAAGACAGTATTGCTCAATTATTAGATATCGCTAATACACAAGATGAAACTGGCAGTTATATATTTGCCGGTTTTCAAGTAGATAAGAAACCTTTTGAATTGCAGCCTGATAATAGTGTGTTATATAAAGGCGACAATGGTGTTAGAGAAATTCAAATAGCCAAAAATATCAATGTGGATTTGAACCAGACTGGTGATGATGTTTTTCAAAAAGTAGCCAATCACCAAGGAGACTTTAGCGCTAACTATATGACTAATACCTCTGGTATTTCTTTAGATAAAGCTTTGATTACTGATCGTGGAGCCTACAATTCGGTTGGTTCTCCGCCTGATTATACGTTTAGTTTTTCCTCTGCTACCGATTTAACGGTGACTGATAGTAACAATGTTACTGTTTTTACTACATCTTCTTATGTACCTGGGCAAACTATCGCCTTTAACGGAATTGAAGTTCAAGTGAGTGGCAACCCATTGCCGGGGGATGAATTTGAGTTAACACCAGAGGAAGAAATCAGTATTTTTGATACGTTAAAGGCAGCGCTTAGTTGGATGAATTCGCCTACTATTGATGGTGTTCAACATGCTGTTGATTATAAAGAAATTTTGTCACAGTTAGATAGCTCAATGAATCATTTAACGTCCCGAAGAGCAGACGCAGGTGTTAGATTGCAACTTATTGAGAGCCAAGACAATAGTCATGCCGATAGAGAAATTAGTATGGCAAAAGCACAATCTAATCTCGAAGACTTAGATATGGCAAAGGCAATATCAAATTTTGAACAGTCAAAAGTGGCGTTGCAAGCAGCACAACAATCATTTATTCAAATTAAAAATTTGTCTTTATTTAATTACCTTTAACATTTTGGCACATTTAATGCTTTCATTATGGCGTAGTGTCAAAAAATATTTATATGTGGTTCCGAATGAATGTTGTTATCGGCAATTGAACCACTACCTAAAACTAGGAGATGATAGCAATGGCTTTAGTAGTTAATAGTAATATAGCGTCGTTAAATTCACAGCGTCAGCTACAAAATTCAACTAATCAACTGTCAACAAACTTTGAGCGTTTATCTTCAGGTAAACGTGTAAATAGCGCCAAAGATGATGCAGCGGGATTACAAATATCTAACCGTTTAACAGCACAAATTAATGGTTTGAACCAAGCAACACGAAATGCCAATGATGGTGTATCTTTAGCACAAACAGCTGAAGGGGCGTTAGATGAGTATACCAATGCATTACAGCGTATGCGTACACTTTCAATTCAATCAGCGAATGGTTCAAATAGTGATGCAGATAGAACCGCGCTAGATGCTGAGTTTCAAGAATTACTTTCTGAATTAACACGTATTTCGGATCAATCGAGTTTTGCTGGTGAAACCTTACTTGATGGAACATATACGGGAAAAGATTTTCAAATTGGTGCTGATGGCGGACAAACTATCAGGCTTTCAATACCGATTGATTTTAATGCTACATCGATGTTATCAGCGGCAACTGTGGGTATTTCGAGTATTGTCAGAGCTACATCTGCGGTTGGTTTAATTGATGGTGCGTTAACGAAAGTTAACTCGACTCGTGCTGATTTAGGTGCTAAACAAAACCGCTTTAGCTCTATTATTCGAAGTAATGATAACACCGCGCAAAACTTGTCAGCTTCACGTTCTCGTATTCTTGACACCGATTATGCGGCAGAAAGTGCTTCATTAGCTCGAAGCTCGGTATTACAGCAAGCGGCTAGTTCGATGTTAGCGCAAGCTAATCAGCAGCCACAAATAGCATTATCATTATTACAGTAATAATCGTTACCAGTTATAATCTAATTAATTTTAAAGCCCTCATTCGAGGGCTTTTTTGTCTCTATAGCCAAGTAATTCAGCCTCTGTATATAAATTTAAATTATTTAATAAAAAATATTAAAGTTATTTTTACTTCTTCCGATAAAGGTTTTAAGAGGCATAAATTTTAATATATTAAGTCGTATATTAAAGCCTCATCAAATTAATATTATTAGGTGTAATACCTGGAGGTTCTCATGGCTTTAGTAGTAAACAGTAATATTCAATCATTGAATTCACAGCGTCAGCTACAAAATTCAACGAATTCATTGGCAACAAATTTTGAACGTTTATCTTCAGGTAAACGTATTAATAGCGCTAAAGATGACGCCGCCGGTTTACAAATTTCTAATCGTTTAACCGCGCAAATTAATGGTTTAAATCAAGCTTCACGTAATGCCAATGATGGTGTTTCGTTATCACAAACCGCTGAAGGTGCGTTAGACGAGTATACTAATACACTTCAACGTATGCGTACTTTAGCAGTACAATCGGCTAATGGTTCAAATAGTCAAGCAGATAGAACAGCTTTGAATGCAGAGTTCACTGAATTAGAAACCGAATTAACACGTATCTCTGATCAAACCTCATTTGCTGGAGAAAATTTATTGAATGGTACATATACCGGTAAAGATTTTCAAATTGGTGCTGACGGCGGGCAAAAAATAACAATTTCTATTACTCAAGATTTTGATGCTATTTCTATTTTGACAACAAGTACTGATATTTCTTCGGCAACAGCAGCTTCTACAGCGATAGGGTTAATTGATGATGCGTTAGTATCGGTAAATACCGTACGTGCTGATTTAGGTGCGAAACAAAACCGTTTTGCTTCTATTATTCGTAGTAATGATAATACTGCGCAAAACTTGTCTGCATCACGTTCACGTATTGAAGATACTGATTATGCTTCAGAAAGTGCTGCTTTAGCTAAAAGTTCAGTATTACAGCAGGCGGCAAGTTCAATGCTAGCGCAAGCTAATCAGCAGCCGCAAATAGCATTATCTCTTTTATAAAAAATTAAAGTTTTTATAAATAGATCCGATACAAGATTAAAGAGGCTCTTTTAGGGGGCCAATCTTAACAAGATTAGGGTATCTTCCCAGAGGAAAACATCATGGCTTTAGTAGTAAATAGTAATATTCAATCATTGAACTCACAGCGTCAGCTACAAAATTCAACTAATTCATTAGCAACTAATTTTGAGCGTTTATCATCAGGTAAACGCATTAATAGTGCTAAAGATGATGCGGCTGGTTTGCAAATTTCAAATCGTTTAACAGCGCAAATTAATGGTTTAAATCAAGCATCGCGTAACGCAAATGATGGTGTTTCTTTGGCGCAAACAGCTGAAGGGGCATTAGATGAATATACCAACACATTACAACGGATGCGTACATTAGCTGTGCAATCGGCGAATGGCTCAAACAGTCAAGCAGATAGAACGGCTTTGAATGCTGAGTTTTCTGAATTAGAATTAGAATTAACGCGTATTTCTGAACAAACATCATTTGCTGGTGAAAATTTATTGGATGGTTCATATACCGGTAAAGCTTTTCAAATTGGTGCTGATGGCGGGCAAGCAATTAGTATCAACATTACGCAAGATTTTGATGCCGCTCAGATCTTATCTACGGCCACAGTACATGTTTCATCAGCAGTAGCCGCAACCTCGGCAATTAGTTTGATTGATAATGGCTTAGTGAAAGTTAATACGGTACGAGCTGATTTAGGTGCCAAGCAAAACCGTTTTTCTTCAATTATTCGTAGTAATGATAATACCGCACAAAACTTATCAGCATCACGTTCACGTATCGAAGATACTGACTATGCATCTGAAAGTGCAGCATTAGCGAAAAGCTCAGTGTTACAACAAGCGGCGAGCTCAATGTTAGCTCAGGCTAACCAACAGCCGCAAATAGCATTATCTTTGTTATAAAAAACTATTTTAAAGCGGTTATAAATACCGCTTTAAAAATTTATTAAAGTTTTTAAGTAAAGTGTCGATAAATATTTAAGTAAGTTTTTGCAGTAGATAACTGCATAGATAGGGAAAAATCCCAGAGGCGAACATCATGGCTTTAGTCGTAAATAGTAATATTCAATCCTTGAATTCTCAACGTCAGCTGCAAAATTCAACTAATTCTTTGGCAAGCAATTTTGAACGTTTGTCGTCTGGTAAACGCATAAATAGTGCAAAGGACGATGCCGCAGGATTACAAATATCAAATCGTTTAACAGCGCAAATCAATGGCTTGAATCAAGCGTCACGTAATGCCAATGATGGTGTATCTTTGGCTCAGACGGCTGAAGGTGCGTTAGATGAGTATACTAATACGCTTCAGCGTATGCGTACTTTAGCGGTGCAATCTGCAAATGGTTCAAATAGTCAGGCAGATAGAACGGCTTTGAATGCTGAATTTACGGAATTAGAAACAGAATTGACACGTATTTCTACGCAAACCTCTTTCGCTGGCGAAAACTTATTAGACGGTAGCTATATCGATAAAGACTTCCAAATTGGTGCTGATGGCGGTCAAGTTATTACGATTTCTGTGGGGACAAACTTTGCGTCATATAGTGTATTAACTACTTCAACAATTAATGTATCTTCAGCAACAGCGGCTTCTACAGCTATTGGTTTAATTGATGACGGCTTAGTTACTGTGAATACGGTTCGTGCTGATTTAGGTGCGAAGCAAAACCGTTTTGCTTCAATTATTCGAAGTAATGATAATACAGCACAAAACTTATCAGCGTCACGTTCACGTATTGAAGACACTGATTATGCAGCAGAAAGTGCGGCATTAGCAAAAAGCTCAGTATTACAACAAGCGGCAAGTTCAATGTTAGCGCAGGCTAATCAGCAACCGCAGATAGCATTGTCATTATTGTAAGGTTAAGCGAATAATCGACAAAATAATGACACTCAAGGCTTGAGTGTCATTTTCGTTTAAAATATTTACTGATTGGAGGTATCACATGACAGTTAAGATTATTAAAGATAATCCAATACAGTTGGTTGACGATTTTCCCCAGCGTAATCAAAATCATCCTATTGAAAGTGAAAAACTGAAATCGGTTGATAAGTTGGCGAATGATGCTGTTGAACAAGGTACTTTAGCTGTTGATGTTAATAAAAAAGCAGAAATAGCATTTGGTCATGTTCTGCAAAATGATAAAACAAAAGAAAATAAATCAGATGCTGAGTTACAGGCTGAGTCAGAACTAATTTCTGATGCGATGAAAACCATTTCTGAATTTATTAGTATGCCGGTTCGAACGGTAAACTTTACCCAAGATGATGGTTCTGAAAAAACGGTGATCAAAATTTACGATTCAGCGAGTAACGAATTAATAAAACAATTTCCATCAGAAGAAATTTTGCTAATAGCTCAGCGCATTGTTGAACTACAGCAAGATATTAGTCAAAAAACTGGTATACTTCTTGATGAAAGTATTTAAATTATTAGAATAGATACAGTCATTAACTTATACTAAGCTGTATTATGAGGTGACAGGTTATGAATATTACGCAAGCGGGTATTGGTTCAGGTTTAGATTTAGAATCTATTATCGAAGCTTTTATTACAGCGGAATCTGTGCCTACTGAAATACGCCTCCAAGAAAAAGAAGAACGAACACGTACTGAGCTTTCAGGCTTAGGAAGTTTTAAATCAGCCTTATCTCAATTCCAATCTGTTTTAAAAAAACTGGATACAATTGACGAGTTTAACCAACAAACTGTCACGACCAGCGATGAAAATATCTCAGTAACAACTAACGGTTATGCTACAGACGGTAGCTTTGATGTTGAAGTGTTACAACTTGCTGCGGCCACCAAAATACAAACTACCAATTTTGCAGGTGGCTCAACGTCAACCGTTGGTGCGGGTACCTTAACGTTTGCTTCCGCTAACGGTGATACGTTTGATGTTACTATCGATGCGGCTGATGACTTATCTGCCATTCGAGATAAAATTAATTCTGCCGGTGATAATTTTGGTGTGCAAGTTACGTTGGTTAACCAAGATAGCGGTACTTATTTAAGTTATAGCTCGTCTGAAACTGGTACTGATAATGAGTTATCTGTTACTACCTCTGATGTAGCTTTAGATGATCTTGCGACAAATGCTAGTGTTACGGGGGCGATTGATGCAAAAATTCGTATCAATGGACCGGACCCTGACGGTTTAGATCCTGATTATAACGTTATTACTAGTTCAACCAATGAATTCAAAAATACTATTGAAGATGTCACCATTGTTGCTAAAAAAGTTTCTGCAACAGATGAAAGTACATCATTAACAATTTCACAGGACACGTCAGTAGCCTCTGAAATCATTAATGAATTTGTTAATGGTTACAACGCTTTAACTGAATCAATGATAGGCTTAGGTGCACCTATTCAAGGACGCTTAGCTTTTGACTCTGATTTACGTTCAATGAGAGGACAATTAAATAATATTATTACTAGCACTGTCAGTAGCGCAACAGGTGATATAAATGCATTAAGTAGTATCGGTATTTTAATTTCAAGAGATGGCAAATTAGAAATATCTGCTACAGGTATTGGTACAATGGACTCAGGCGCAAAACAATTAAGTGATGCAATTGCTAATAACTTAGACCAAGTTGGTTCGCTTTTTGCTGATGATGGAGGGATAGTCAGTCAATTGACAGAATTGATTGATACATACACAGATTCTGATGGTTCATTGTCGACAAGAGAAAAGACACTAAATGAAAATTTAGATGATATCGCTGATCAATGGGATGCCCACGAGACATTTTTAAGAAGCTATGAAGAAACCTTACGCAAACGGTTTTCTTTTTTAGATTCAACTGTTGCAGCTTATGATGCTACGAGCAGTTGGTTAACTAGTGCCTTAAAAGTGCCAACAAAATCAGAATAAATTTTAGAGTAGTAAATTACACGTTTACTAGGTTAAAGCCGGAGTATTGTGATGAGACAAAATTTAAAAGCATATAAAAAAGTCAATATTGACAGTGGTATATTAGAGTCTAATCCACATCAAATTATTGTTATGATGTTTGATGGCGCATTACAAAGCCTTTCAATCTCTAAAGGGGCGATTGAGCGCAAGGATTTTGAATTAAAATCACAATCGGTAACAAAATTTGTCAATATTCTCTCCGCATTACGTGCGGCATTAGACTTTGATGTGGAGCCTGAAATTTCGCAACGCTTTGACGATTTATATGCTTATTGCATTGATCGTGTGTTAGAAGCAAGCCTAGCCTTAGATATTGAGATGGTCACTGAAGTTAATGGTTTATTAAAACCTTTACGTGACGCTTGGGCTGAGATGCCAGAAGAAAGTAAAAAAGAAGGTTTAACCTTATTAAATGAAAAGAATAAAATGGCAGAAGGCGCATAGATGTGTGCTTTGACTCACTTTGTCATCAAATAATCACATTAACAGATAAAGTAGAATCTTTACTTGTTGCTGAGGATGAAGCTGAGTGTGCTAATTTACTTTTGCAACGGCAAAAACTGCTAGAGCAGTTGAAAGAACATGTTGATGCTACTCAAGATGTTAAAACGTTAAATATTCAGCAAACCAAGTTACGTGATTTTTTACTGCTCATTCAACAAAGAGATAACACCTCTATATCAGTGGTTAAAGCAAAAGCAAAAGAGTTGTTAGGTCAAGGTTCTCAGCAAGCCAAAGGTAATAAAGCAATAAAAGCATATAGATCTGCATTTTGATAAGTTATCATTAATGTAATTCATTGATCTTTTGGAGTTTGTTAACTTATGGGCAATACAAGGGTACTGGTTACTGGTGCCGATGGCTTTATCGGTTCTCATTTAGTTGAATTGCTAGTTGCATCAGGTTATCAAGTTAAGGCATTAGCACAATATAACTCTTTTAATCATTGGGGCTGGCTTGAAGATGTTAATTGTAAAGATAAAATTGAGATAATTTGTGGCGATATTCGAGACCCGCATTTTTGCCGACAGATAACGCAAGGTATTGATATTGTTTTTCATCTTGCTGCACTCATTGCAATTCCCTATTCCTATGTTGCCCCACAAAGTTATGTTGAAACCAACATTACTGGCACTTTAAATATTTGTCAGGCCAGCTTAGATAATCAGGTTAAACGGGTAATTCATACTTCTACCAGTGAGGTTTATGGTAGTGCACAATATGTTCCGATAGACGAAAAACATCCATTACAACCTCAATCACCTTACAGTGCTTCAAAAATTTCTGCTGATGCCATGGCGATGAGCTTTTTTAATGCTTTTGATTTGCCATTAACCATAGTTCGTCCTTTTAATACTTATGGCCCACGCCAGTCGGCACGTGCTGTTATTCCGACCATTATTTCGCAAATTGCTAATGGTCAAAAAGAAATTAAACTAGGGGATGTTTCACCAACTCGTGATTTTAATTTTGTGCTTGATACTTGCCGAGGCTTTTTAGCGTTAGCGAATTGTTCAGAAGCGATTGGCGAAACGGTGAATATCGGTTCGAATTTTGAAATTAGTGTCGGTGATACGCTTGAGTTAATTAAAAAGTTAATGCAAAGTGATGTTAATTTTATTGTTGACGAGCAACGATTACGTCCAGGTAAGTCGGAAGTGCAACGACTGTGGTGTGATAATAGTAAAATTCAGCAGTTAACCAGTTTTATGCCAAGTGTTACTATTGCTGATGGTTTACAGCAAACCATTGATTGGTTTATTCAACCAGAAAACTTAGCTAAATATAAACATGATATTTATAACGTGTAAAACATAGGCTTGTTATGAATAAAATTGTTGTTTTCACCGGTACCCGTGCAGAATATGGCTTATTATATTTTTTATTAAAAGAGTTAGCGTTTGCAGAAAAGTCGGGCGATATCATTTTGCAATTATGGGCTGGCGGTAGTCATTTATCTCAGCAATATGGCTATACCATTGAGCATATTTTAGCGGATGGTTTTAACGTTACTGAGCAACTCGACTTTTTACAAACAAGCCATTCAGCTACAGGCACGGCAAAATCATTAGCAAAAGCGACTGAACTAGCCGCTATTGCCTTTGAAAAACAACAGCCTGATTTATTAGTCTTGCTAGGGGATCGTTACGAAGCTTTGGCGCTGGCACAAACCGCCATGTTATTCCAAGTACCCATCGCTCATATCCATGGTGGTGAAATTACCACGGGTGCGGTTGATGATGTTATTCGTCATGCAATTAGTAAAATGTCACATATTCACTTTGTCGCGGCTGAGCCTTATCGTCAACGGCTTATCCAAATGGGGGAACAGCCTAGCCAAGTATTTAATGTTGGCGCGCCAGGTCTTGACTATTTACATGAAACCACTTTTTTAACAAGGGCAGAATTATCAAGTTTTTTTGGCTTTGATTTTACCAAGCCTTATTTTCTTATCACTTATCATCCGGAAACCTTAGACAAGCAAGATCCCGTTGAGCAGCTAACAGCTTTATTATTAGCATTGGCATACTTTCCGCAACATCAGCTCGTCATCACTTATCCAAATTCAGATACCTTTAGTGAAGCACTTATCCAGTGTTTAAAGGAGTTTCAAACGCAACATTCTCGCGTATTATTGTTAACCTCAATGGGGCAAGTTCGTTATTTATCAGCGATGAAAAATGCAGATTTAGTGATAGGTAATTCCTCAAGCGGTATTATTGAAGCGCCTTCGTTTAACGTTCCGACAATCAATATTGGAGATCGTCAAAAAGGGCGATTAGCTAGTGAATCGGTTTTGCATTGTTCTGGTAATACAGAAGAAATTATTGATACCATCAAACAAGGTTTATTGATTAAAAAAACGGCTGAGCCTAGCTTTTACCGCAACCCTTATGGTCAAGGGCAAGCGTCTAAACAAATTGCTAAACATTTACTGAGCTACACAGTTCCAGCTAAACTTCATAAAACATTTTTTGATATGGATGTGCAGTGATGACAACTTTGATCATTGCGGAAGCAGGGGTTAATCATAATGGCTCTGTTGAGATGGCATTTAAACTGGTTGATGCCGCAGTAAAATCGGGAGTTGATATTGTTAAATTTCAAACGTTTAAGTCTGATTTGTTAGC
This sequence comes from Thalassotalea agariperforans, assembly GCF_053470345.1. Lineage (NCBI taxonomy): Bacteria > Pseudomonadati > Pseudomonadota > Gammaproteobacteria > Alteromonadales > Colwelliaceae > Thalassotalea > Thalassotalea agariperforans. The sequence goes on from NZ_JBQMWH010000011.1 coordinate 44,887, forward strand.
GAGTGAAGATGCCGAGCAAGCGCAATACCAAGTGACCAATAGTGGCAAAAAAGAAAGTCAGCAAGCCATGTTAAAAAAACTTGAGCTAAGTTTTGACCAACATTTAGCGGTGAAAACGTACTGTCAACAGCAGGGTATTGAGTACTTATCAACCGCTTTTGATTTTGACAGTTTAGACTTTTTAGTGAAGGTGATGAAGTTAACTAAACTGAAAATACCTTCAGGGGAAATCACCAATGCCCCGTTTATTTTAGCGCATGCATTAACAGGAACAGAGTTGATTGTTTCAACGGGCATGGCTGATTTAAGCGAAATTGAGTTTGCACTTTCGGTGATTGCTTTTGGCTTAATAGAACAGCTAAAACAAAATGAAAACAAACAATACACACCATTAAAACCATGCGCTGAAAGATTTAAACAAGCATTGACTAGCCAGCTTGGACAACAATTATTGGCCGAAAAAGTCTCTTTGTTACATTGTACAACAGAGTATCCTGCTCCTTTAGCAGAGGTAAATCTAAATGCGATGGACTTAATGGCGACAACTTTTTCATTACCTGTTGGTTATTCTGATCATACCGAAGGTTTGCTTGTCTCGATTGCCGCTGTTGCTAAAGGCGCCCATATTATTGAAAAGCACTTTACCCTTGATCGCTCTTTACCTGGTCCTGATCATCAAGCATCGATAGAACCTGATGAATTAACTGAGCTTGTTAAAAACATTCGAGCCATTGATTTAGCTTTGGGTGAAAAAATAAAAATGGCTTCCCCATCAGAGAAAAAAAATATCGCCGTTGCTAGGAAAAGTATTTTTGCAGCTAGAACAATCAAACAAGGTGAGGTGATCACGGCAGATGATATCGTGGTGATGAGACCAGGTGATGGTTTATCGGCGGCACATTATTATGATGTTATTGGCAATCGCGCTATTCGTGACTTTTCTATCGGTGAATCACTCGCAATTGATTGACCATTGGTGTAATTATTGCTTTATTTAATGAAGACCTGTTAACGCACAAGGCTAATAATGACAGTTGAAGATTGGCAAAAAATATTAATTTCCCCACAAACAACAATGGCTGACACAATTGTTGTGATTGATAAAGCGGCGATGCAGCTAGCTTTGGTTGTGGATGAAAACCGAAACTTATTAGGGGTTGTTACCGACGGTGATATTCGCCGAGCTTTAATTCGTCATATTCCGATGGAAAGTCCAATAGAGCAGGTAATGCATAAAACGCCTTCGGTGGCGAAACGCGGCACGTCAAAAAGCCAGCTCTTAAACTTAATGAACCGCAAAGGTTTATTAGCTATTCCAATTGTTGAAAATAATGTTGTTGTTGGTTTAGAAACCTTAAAAAAGATCGTTGAACGTAGCCACTATGACAATCCGGTATTTTTAATGGCTGGTGGCTTTGGCACTCGCTTAAAGCCATTAACAGATAATTGTCCTAAACCGTTATTAAAATTAGGCGGTAAACCAATATTAGAAACCATTTTAGAAAACTTTATTGCAGCAGGGTTTCATCGTTTTTATATTTCTACCCACTATATGCCAGATATGATCGAAGACTACTTTGGTAATGGCGATAACTGGGGCGTAAGTATTGAATATGTTTACGAGGATACGCCTTTAGGAACCGGTGGCGCGCTTGGTTTATTACCGAAAAATTTACCTGAATTGCCTCTTATTATGATGAATGGTGATTTATTAACTAAGGTTGATTTTGCGCATTTATTGGAATATCACTTACAACAAAGTTCCATTGCCACTATGTGTGTTACTGAATATGAATATCAAGTGCCTTATGGGGTTGTCGAGTCAAAGGGCAATAAAATTTTAAGTATGGTTGAAAAGCCGATGCAACGACACTTTGTTAATGCTGGTATTTATGTCGTTAATCCAGAGTTAGTTAATAAAGTTGAAAAGAATCAAGTGATTGACATGCCAACGTTAATTGAACAACAAATAGCTAATGATGAAGATGTGACTATTTTTCCTATTCATGAATATTGGTTAGATATTGGTAAAAGACCTGATTTTGAACAAGCTCAAATTGATGTTAAAACTCAATTTTGATCTAATGAGGTTGCTGTCTTTATGTTAGGAAATCAAAAAGTCCTCGCATTTATTGGTGCGCGTTCAGGCTCTAAAGGTTTAATTGATAAAAATATTAAATCTTTCCATGGTAAGCCTTTAATGGCATGGACAATTCTTGCAGCACTTGGCGCTAAATATATTGATCAGGTTGTTGTTTCTACCGATTCTACAGAGTATGCAACTATTGCTAAACAGTTTGGTGCGCAAGTGGTTATCAGGCCAAAAGCGTTGGCAAGTGATAAGGCCTCATTAATGGATGGGCTTAAACACACAGTTTCAGCATTAAAAGATGATAATCAATGTTTTGAACTAGTAGTAAACTTACAGCCAACTTCACCTTTACGAACAGCAAAACATATTGACGAAGCCTTAGCTTTATATCGTGAACATGAAGATAAATCACCGAATTTACGGGTTTTTTCATGTTATCAAGTGTTGCAAAAGTTTGCTTGGATCATGCGAAATAATGACCAAGGGTTTGCACAGTTTATCGATCAAGCTGAACAATCTAAAAATGCTCATGCTAGGCAAAGCAACCCTGAAATCATCTTGCCTAATGGCGCTATTTTTATTCTCCCAACACATGACTTAACGCAATTTTATAACGGCAATACTTTGCCGTATGTGATGTCAGAGCAGGAGTCTATCGATATAGATAGCCAAGCTGATTTTGACTTGGCTGAACGGCTATTTTCATAATCCTGCGTATTAAGCGATATTTATGTTAGCTGCTGTAAACAGCTTCTCGCTTCAATATGACTTGGGTCTTTTTCTAAAATCACACTAAATGCCATTTTAGCTGATTCATTCGCTTGTAACTCTAGATAAAGTTTAGCGAGCGCCAACCAAGTTTTAATATCATCAGTATTATTTTCTAAATAACGGGTATATTCATCAATAGATTCTTGATATTTACCAAGTAATTTCAATATTTTTGCATAATTGGGTTGATAGATATCGGCGATTTTCGCTAACATTTCCAACATAACTTCCGCTTTTTCTGTTTGTTGCGTTTTTATGGCTAATGTTGCCATTAATTGTAATTCATCTTCTTGGATCTGTTCTTTATCTAAAGATTCAAAATATTGTAATGATTGTTCATGTTTATTATCAGCAGCATATAAATAAGCTAATGCTAATAAATATAATTGGCGTGCTTGTTGATCTTTTTTATCGTATAAATCAAGCCGAGTCGCCATCGAGGTCAGGGCATCAATGTTACGTTGATAGTATAAAATGATTATTTTTCTTCTGACACCATCTAAAGACGCTTCTTTTTTTGTTCGTGATAAATGTGCTGTATCTTCACAGTTAATGATGTCATCAAAGGCTTTTAAGTGCGCAAGATATTGCTTGTGTTGAGATGAAGTTAGTTGATTTAAATCATAGTTGGCGAACCAGTTTTTAGTGCGACCAAATTGCTTATCTTGTTGCCATTGTTGCAATAAGGTATCAATATTTGGGGTTGGTTTATGCTCTTCAATACGTGTTTTAATGCGATTGCAACAGGCTTGTAAATGTTCAGTCAATGACACACAAGAATCAATATACGCTTGATAATATAATCGGCCTGTTTCTTCTACTTTATCATCCGACCAATCATGTTGGGTTTGTGTTGATTTAATAAATTTATCAAGACCAAAGTTTTTAATAAATTTCGCTGATTTTTTATATTTACTATCAATTTTCTTTTCTATTTTATCCATGCGCAATTTATGTTTAAAGTTTTCAGTTTCTTTACCTTTTTCTTTAAACAACTGTTGATTGCATTCAAGGGCTTCTTCGGCAAGAATTTTAATCGCTTGAATATCTTTTAATCTTTTTTCAAATTTCCTTAGGAGCATATTATTATCTTGTCGAATGCGCTCTGCAGGCCATGTTGGAATAGCTTGGTTTAATACATCTAAGGTGGTATTTTCTTCATTTTCAAACGATAAAGCGTTACTTGGAATATGATCAATATCACTGACTTTTGCTGCATTCTCTGAAAGGTTATATATGTTAATACCTAATTCTTTTGCTTCTTTAGCTTGTGCTGCTAAAGCGGCAACCGCATTATCAAAGGCTATTTGAGTTTCCGCTTTGTTACCAGCATAGGTTTCAACCCAAACACCTTGCTGACCAAGGGCTGGGCCAACTTTTGCCTCATTACTGCCGGAAGCGTGACTGATACCGTTTCGGGCATAACATAAATCAACACCACTTAATAAAATATTTGAAAAGCCCATGGTTATTGCTTCTTTCAGCGCAGTATTGGTGACTGTTGGCCCTCCCATTAAATTACAACCTTTATCGTCATCGTCTTGCCAAGGAAAACGGGCGCCTATATAGGCACTTTTTCCATGCCATTGAGACGCTAACGATGGTGTCACACAGTTAGCGTGTAAAAATAAAACATCTTCCGGTAAAGTCAGTAGCTCTTTACTGACGTCAAAACTGACGTCGTAGGGATCAACAGAAACAATAATATGTGGAATTAAATCATGTGCTATTAATGATTTAGCGATACGTGAAACGGCAATGATCACTAAATTATTTTTGTTTGCTTTTATCCAAGGAATATCCTCATCTAACGATGGTCCTCCGCCTAAAATAATACAGGTTTTATCTTTAAAAATATTATTCAACAAAGCTGAAGGGTGTTTGTTTTCAGAAACATTCATGATTTGTTTTGTCATGAAAGGAGAAACGCCGACTAAGGCCCTAGTAAAAAACACTTGAACTTCAAGTTCTTTAACTATTTTTGCATTATAGATATGATATTCAGGTGTGAATGAATCTATTGCCGCAATTGACTTAAGGTAATTCACTTTGTTTTTATAAATAAAAATATTTATTTCAAAATTTTCAGCGGCTTCTTGCCATTTTTCGGGCGGGGTTAAAATAATCGATTTATTATTGTCAAGTTCTGTGAATTGAGTGGATATTTTAGAAATAATCTCAGGTAACTCTATAAAAATATAACGGCTATTTTCCGGTAAGTTTTGCTTTAATAAATGTTGAATTAATAAACCACTATCGGTACCTAAAATGAGATACAGCGTTTCTTCATTGGTTAACGTTTCTTGATAATGACGTTGATAAACTTTACTAGAGCTTTCTGTTTCAAAAGTATGGCGATTTACTGAATATAAATACTTTTCTTGGTATGAATTAGTTTTAAATCGTTCAGTCAGAATTTGTTCAGTCATTATTGAATATCACCTTTTTTGAATGTGAAATATAACTATTTCCTTCATTGTCAGAAACTTGACGTTATATCACTACTATATAGTCTTGATTGTTTAGTTAAAAGCAATATTAATGCCTAATAATCATTTGTTCTATTAGCTATTTAGCCATTTTATTTGTATTTTCTTCGTTTATTGGCATAGTATTCGCTTTCCTAAAGGTAATATTATAGTTTAATGTAGATTTTCATTGAACAGGCTTATTTTCTAAGGATGAGCTGTATCTTAAATAATCAAAAGAGAGTAGGTGGATTAAATGGAACTAAATAAGCTAGGAATCAGTGAATTACAGGAACAGCTTGTTATCAGTGAAACCGAAAAACGTTATGCTGATCTACTTGTTTTTGTAAATATTTTATTATTAAAAGATCCTAATAATAGCGACTTACTTTTATATAAATTAAAAGCGCATGAAGGTTTAGGTACCTTAAATGACCATCTCAGTACCATTCAAAAGTACATTAATGTTAAAAGCACTGATGCCACAGGTTTTTTATTGTTACATCAAGTATATCTAGCACAAAATTATTTGGCAGGTGCTATTATTGCCTTACTTTATGCATTGAGCATTGAACCAGATAATGATGAGTGTTTACAGGTTTTAATTAATCTAATTCAGCAGGTTGATCCCAACTATACACAAGTAAAAATTAATATCATGACAACTGATCGTGTTGGACATTTAGCTTGTGAAGTTGAACCTTTACTACGTAAAACACAAGATGAAAAACATTGTTTATATTTGTTTTTAAGTGCTAAACATAATGTTGCAAATCAATATTTGTATAGCTTAATTAAATCGCATAGCCATGTTATTGAAGATTCATTCTTATATAATCTGTATGTATCACGACCAACGCTGTTAGATGATTATTTTTTTGCTGAATACCCTTATGATGTTAACAGTACTAAGCGTGGTATTCCTGCGGTTGAAATGAGCACTAAAGGCTACCCTAATTTAGTTAATATTTATCATAACTTTCCACCGGTTTTTAAAATACCTAAGGCTGATGGCGCCTTAGCTTGGCAACTTTTATCCATACATGGTATTACTCCTGATGATAAGATTGTTTGTTTGCATGTTCGTGATAGTCACTATTTAGCGCAGAAGTTTCCAAACAATGATTTTACCTATCATGATTATCGAGATGCCGATATTAATACTTATCAAGCGGCAGTTGAGCATTTAACAGAACAAGGTTACAAAGTGATCCGAATTGGTTCTAATACCAATCAGGTTTTAGCTCAAGCGCCAGAAAATTATTTTGATTTTTGTGTTGATCGAGATATAAAACATGGAGATTTTCTTGAGGTTTTTTTATTAAGTGTTTGTGATTTTTTTATAGGGACTTCATCTGGTCCTCATAGTATTGCTTCTATTTTTAATAAACCTATTTTATCTGTTAATGTTGCTCCTATTCACCCTGTATATAGTCGTTATGGTAGGTTTTTACCTAAACAATTATTGTGTAATGGAAAAAAAGTGAACCTGCTAGATGTTTGTAATGGTAAAACATTGTCATCAGAGAATGAAAAGCAATTATTATTCTCTATGTCAGGCGCAGAATTAGTGAAATATGGGTATGAGTATGTTTCTAATAGCCAAGAAGATATTTTAGGTGCAGTTAAAGAATTTTGTTCGCAAATGGAAGAAAAAATATTTAATGCAAAAATATCTCAAGCACAAATAGAATATTTAGAAAACCTTTCCGATAATTTTGCTTATAAAAAATCAGATTGTTTTGTTGTCGACAGTTTTTTGAAAAATTATCCTGATTTATTTTAATTAAGACTTATTATATGAACATAAAAAAAATTCTCGTAACAGGGGCTACAGGCTATAAAGGTAGCGTGTTAGTACCAAAATTATTAGCCCAAGGTTACCATGTTATCGCTTTTGATATGCAGTGGTTTGGGGTGTTTTTACCACAACATGAAAATTTAACTGTTGTTAAAGGTGATGTGATTGATACCAAATTAATACCGCTTGATGGTGTTGATGCCATTATTCATTTAGCGTCAATTGCTAATGATCCTTGTGGCGACTTAGATCCTAAATTGACTTGGGAAACTAGTGCTTTAGCGACAATGCAATTAGCAGATAGAGCTAAAAGAGAAGGAATTAAACACTTTATCTATGCCTCTTCAGGTAGTGTTTATGGGGTTAAAGAAGAAGAAAATGTCACAGAAGAATTATCATTAGAGCCAATTTCAGAATATAACAAAACTAAAATGGTGTCTGAGCGTGTCTTGATGAGTTACGCCGAAGATATGATTGTACAAATTGTTCGACCTGCAACTGTTTGTGGTTTATCGCCCCGACAACGATTAGATGTCGCAGTAAACATGTTAACTATGCAAGCACTTAAAAACGGTAAAATAACTGTTTTTGGTGGCGATCAAGCCCGTCCTAATATTCATATTGATGATATTACCGATTTGTATTTATTTTTATTAGAAAACCCACAAGTTACGGGGATCTACAATGCTGGGTTTGAAAATATTACCGTAGGTGAAATTGCTGAAATTATTAAAGAAAAAATTGCCGCTGAGGTGGTTACTACACCATCAAATGATCCACGCTCTTATCGAGTTAACTCTGACAAATTACTGGCAACAGGTTTTAAACCGAAAAAGAGTGTACGCATAGCGATTGAAGAAATGATTGTCGCTTATAATAATGGAACACTAACTGATAGTGATCAGTGGTATAACTTAAAGTGGATGCAACAAAACGTTTTATGAGCGATTTTACCTGTAATGAATATGCGGCTAACTTAGGCCAAATTTTAGTGAAAACTGACTGGCAACCGGTGGAATGTTTAGCACAAAAACTCGCTGAACTTATGGTAAATGGTAAATCCCTTTACATATGTGGTAATGGTGGCAGTGCTGGTAATGCCCAACATTTAGCAAATGACTTTTTATATGGTGTTAGTCCAATTGAAAAAAAAGCATTACGGGTTGAAGCCTTATCAGCCAATGCTTCGGTGATCACTTGTTTAGGTAATGATGTTGGTTATGAAAATATCTTTTCACACCAGTTAGCTGTAAAAGGCAATGCCGGTGATATGTTAATGGTATTAACCGGTAGTGGTAATTCAGCCAATATTATTAGCGCCATAGAAGCTGCTAAAGCGAAAGGTATGTATACTACTGGGGTTCTAGGGTATAGCGGTGGCCAAGCAAAACTGCTTTTAGATCACCCCATTCATTTTGATATTAATGACATGCAAATATCAGAAGATCTCCAATTAATTGTTGGTCATATGCTAATGCGCCTACTCTGTCATGACGCCAAGTAACTAAGTTGTAGCTGAAGATGACTTCAAATAAAAAACTGTTAATTTTAGGAGCAAATTCGTTTGCTGGTGGCTGCTTAGTTAAACAGGCTCTTCTAGCCGGTTATTCTGTTATTGGTGTCAATCGCTCAGCTGAAAAAATGGCAACGATGGTACCTTATCATCTAGCTAATTTGCATGAAAATTATCATTTTCATCAACTAGATATTAATAAGGACTTTGCTACGCTTTGCCAGTTAATTGAAAATAACAAACCGGAATATATTGTTGATTTAGCCGGTCAGGGCATGGTAGCTGAAAGTTGGCAATACCCAGAACAATGGTACCAAACAAATGTTTTAACCAAGGTTAAGTTAATTTCTTTTTTAGCAAAACAAACCTATTTAGCTCGTTATGTGCGAGTTTCAACGCCAGAGGTTTATGGCAGTACCGAACAATTAATTACTGAAAACAATCATTATTGTCCGAGTACACCTTACGCGGTAAGCCATGCAGCTATTGATATGCATATAATGGCTTACGCCCAACAGTATGATTTTCCTGCTATTTTAACGCGTTTTTCTAATTTTTATGGCCCCACGCAACAGTTGTATCGAATTATCCCGCGCACCATTATTTACGCAAAATTAGCTAAAAAGCTAGCTTTACATGGTGGTGGTCTGGCGACTAGGGCATTTATTTATGGTGATGATGCAGCCGCGGGTATTATTGCTGCTATGGAGCGAGGCAGAGTTGGTGAAACCTATCACTTTTCAACTTCAGAGTTTATTACCATTCGGCAATTAGTAGAAAAAATTTACCAGAAAATGTCGATTAACTTTGATGATATGGTCGAAATTACCGATGATCGACCAGGTAAAGATCTTAAGTATTTAATGAATGACGATAAAGCGCATAAAGATCTGGCTTGGGCACCTCAAGTGAGCCTTGAACAAGGCATCATTAATACAATTCAGTGGGTTGAACAATATTGGTCTGATATCCAGCAGCAACCTTTTAATTATATTCACAAAGTGTGATTTTTCATGACAACTAATTTTTATCCAGAACAATATCAAAAGACCGGTCAATACCCGATAAATCATAATTATTTAGCTGAACAGTTTTCTGATTATCCGGTAATTTTAGAGAAAGTCGCTCAGGTTGTTTTAAAGGGCGATTTTACCTTAGGTGAAGCGGTAAATAAGTTTGAAAGTGACTTTGCTAAGCTAAATCACGGTAAGTTTGGTATTGGTGTTGGTAGCGGCACCGATGCGTTATTTTTATCTTTAAAAGCCTTAGGTATTGGTGAAGGCGATGAAGTTATTACTACACCTTTTACTTTTTTTGCCACCATTGGAGCTATTGTTACGGCAGGAGCAACCCCCATTTTTGTTGATGCAGCCGTTGATCATAATATCGATGTTACGCTAATTGAACAGGCGATCACGGATAAAACCAAGGCAATTATGCCAGTGCATTGGGCAGGTGTTCCATGTGATATGGATAAGATTAATCAGTTAGCGGTTCAGTATAATCTAAAGGTGATTGCTGATGCTTGCCACGGGATCTTAAGCCAGTATAAAAACCAAGGTATTGCCGCCGTTTCTGATGTTTCCTGCTTTAGTATGCACCCGTTAAAAAATTTAAATGTTTGGGGGGATGGTGGTGTTATTGTCACAAATGATGAAGCGTTAGCTAAGCAACTTTATCTTATTAGAAATCATGGTTTATCTGATCGCGATCATTGCCAACAGTGGTCATATAATTCGCGTTTAGACACAGTACAAGCGGTGATTGCACAACATTTATTAGATCATAATATTCAAAATATTACGGATAAGCGTATTGCCAATGCCAATTATTTAGACGAAAAGTTGTCACTTATATCGCAAGTTGAGTTGCCTCCTCGAGAGCCAAACAACGTAGCTGTTTTTCATTTATATATGGGATTATTTGAACGTAGAGATGAATTACAACAATATTTGAATAAGCAAGGTATAGACGCCAAAGTACACTACCCCATTCCTATGCACCTGCAACCAGCGGCGAAAAATATGGGATATAAAAAAGGTGATTTTCCTGTTGCAGAAAATATTGCAAGTAATTGTTTATCTTTGCCTGTGCATGAGTTTATTAGCCAGCAAGAGTTAGACTATATGATTTCAACCATTCAACAATTTTATAGCGAGTAAGTTAATGACTTCGTTAATTGTTCCTTTTGTTAATGTTGCTGCGCAATTTAATGCGATGGAGTCAGATCTGGTCGAGATTTTTAAGCGCGTTGGGCAATCAGGTATGTATGTGATGGGGCAAGAAGTTACTGACTTTGACAAAGCCTTAGCTCAATACTGTGAAAGTGAATATGCTTTTAGTGTTGGCAATGGCACAGATGCGTTAATTTTAGCATTAAAAGCCTTAGATATTGGTGTTGGTGATGAAGTGATCACGGCGCCAAATTCATTTATCGCATCTGCTGGTGCTATTGCAGCGGTAGGCGCAAAGATAAAGTTTGCTGATGTTGGCGATGATTTTAATTTAGACGTTAATGCGGTCAAGTCAGCAATCACGGACAAAACTAAAGCGATAATTGCAGTGCATTTAACAGGGAACCCAGCAGATATTGATGGTTTAAAACAGGCAACTCAAGGGCATAATATTAAAATTATTGAAGATGCTGCTCAAGCAATTGGTGCAAAATATAAAAACAGAGCTGTAGGTAGCTTAGGCGATATAGCCTGTTTTAGTTTACATCCGTTAAAAAATTTTCATTTATTGGGCGATGCCGGTTTTATTACAACGAATGATGTGGCGATTGCCAAAAACATTCAGTTGTTACGTAATCATGGTTTGATTAACCGCGATGAATCAGCCCAATGGGGGTTAAATAGTCGCTGTGATACATTACAAGCCGCGATTGGTTTATATAAATTACCCAAATTAGCACAATGGACAAAACGCTTTCAGCAAATAGCTAAACGTTATACCGAGTTACTTTCGGGGCATGTGATTTGTCCTTCTATTGCGGCTAATAACCAAGCTGTTTTTCATAATTATGTTATTCAGGTTGAAGACCGTGACCATTTAATGAGCGCACTGCAAGCGCGTGGTGTTGCAACAAAAATACATTACCCAATTCCTTTGCATTTAATGAAAGCCAGCTATGAACTGGGTTATCAGCAAGGGGATTTTCCAAAAACAGAAAAACAAGCCAAACATATTTTAAGCTTACCTATTTATCCGGAACTAACGGATGAACAGGTAGATTATGTGGCTGCAAGTGTTATTGCTTGTTTACATAGCTAGAGAGAAATCCAGTGGGAAAAGAAATAGATTTAATGGTGAATTATCCAAAAAGTAAACGTGATGTGAATGCACGAGGTATGGAAAAAACACCGGAAGATAGAGCAATTGCTAGAGAGTTTGGTCAAGCATTTTTTGATGGTAGCCGAGATACCGGCTATGGTGGTTTTAGCTATAACCCGCGTTTTTGGCAGCCAGTTATTCCTACTTTTGCCCAACACTTTTCGCTTAATCATCAAAGTAAGATTTTAGATGTGGGTTGTGCGAAAGGTTTTATGTTGTATGATTTTACTCAGCTAATACCTGGAATTGAAGTGCAAGGTATTGATATTTCACAGTATGCGATTGATAACGCTATTGAAGAAGTCAAACCCTTTTTACAAGTTGGTAATGCGGTTTCTCTACCTTATGACGACAATAGTTTTGATGCGGCTTTTTCGATTACAACCTTACATAATCTAGAAATAGATGAACTTGCTATTGCTTTACAAGAGTTAGAACGAGTATCAAAAGGTAAAAGCTTTATCACCAATGATGCTTATCGAGATGCCGTAGAAAAAGAGCGGATGGAAGCATGGAATTTAACCGCGAAAACCATGATGCATGTAGATGAATGGCAAGCCTTCTTTAAAAAAGTTGGGTACACCGGTGACTTTTATTGGTTTATTCCTTAGGACTTGATATGCAGCAATTAATTGATAACCCGGTTCATCAAGAAAAAATACTAACGACCTTGTACTTAATTCGCCTGCTAGAAGAAAAAATTGCTGAAAAATATAGCGAAGGAAAAATGCGTTGTCCAACTCATTTATCTATAGGTCAAGAAGGTGTACCTTCAGCGTTATCACCTTTATTAAGTCATGCTGATTATGCCGTTTCTACTCATCGATCGCATGCTCATTATTTAGCAAAAGGTGGCTGCCCAAACGCCATGATCGCTGAAATTTATGGTAAAGCCACAGGTTGTAGTGGAGGCCGTGGTGGCTCAATGCATTTAATTGACGAACGTGTTGGCTTTAAAGGTTCAACCGCTATTGTTGGTAATACAATTCCTATTGGTGTGGGTTTAGCATTAAGCCAAAAATTGCGAAAAGAGTCGAATATTTCGGTTGTATTTGTTGGCGATGGAGCCATTGAAGAAGGTGTTTTTTATGAAGCGGCTAACTTTGCTGCGGTACAAAAATTACCTGTGCTATTTGTTTGTGAAAATAATTTATATTCGGTGTATAGCGATTTAACTAAACGACAACCGCAAGGTCGTCAAATAAATCAAATGGTTAAAGGGTTAGGTCTAACAGCTTATAGCGGTGATGGTAATGATACTGTGGCAAGTTACGCTTTATTTGAAAAAGTCATCAAAGATATTAAACAAGGGCAAGGGCCTGTTTTTGTGGAATTATCTACTTATCGCTGGCGTGAACATTGTGGTCCTAATTATGACAACCAACTAGGTTATCGCTCAGAAGAAGAGTTTTTAGCTTGGCAACAATTAGAGCCAATAGCGCGCTTTGAACACTGGCTATTAAACAATCAATTAATGAGCCAAGAAACGCTAAAAATACATCGTCAAAAAGCTGAACTAAAAGTAGAGCAAGCTTTTAATTTTGCTGAAAGATCAGCTTTTCCTGAGATAAACAAAATGGCGGAACATGTTTATGCAGGAGGAATCGTCCATGCCTAAACATGAGTGCACATTTACTGAAGCTATCAACCAAGCAATGATGATTGCCATGACAACAGACGACGATGTTTTTTGTTACGGTTTAGGGGTTGATGATCCTTTACGTATTTTTCAAACGACTAAAGGCTTAGTGGAAAAGTTTCCTGAGCGTGTTTTTGATATGCCAACGGCAGAAAACGGCATGACGGGGATTGGTATTGGTGCCGCTATTGCAGGCATGAGACCGGTGATGGTTCACCAACGATTAGATTTTTTTCTGCTAGCTTTTGATCAACTTATTAACAGTGCGGCTAAATGGCATTATATGTTTAATGGTCAGCGCAGCGTGCCTATCACCATACGTTTAATTATCGGGCGTGGTTGGGGACAAGGCCCTACTCATGCGCAAAATTTACATGCATTATTTGCTCATATTCCTGGGCTTAAAGTAGTCATGCCTACAACACCACAAGATGCAAAACAAATGTTACTTGAGAGTATCTTTGATAATAATCCAGTCGTATTTTTAGAACACCGTTGGTTACATAATCAAACGGGTTTAGTTGATGATAATGAACAGCTTAATGGGCTTGATTATATACCTATGCAGCAGGCGCGAATTATCGAAACCGGTACTGATGTGACGATAATTTCAATGTCTTATTTAACTGTTGAAGCGATAAAAGCGGTAGCGGCTTTAAAGCAAGAAGGTCTATCAGCAGAATTGATTGACCTTCGTTCAATCAAACCGATAGATTGGCCGACACTTGAAAAATCAGTTTTAAAAACCGGTCGTTTGTTGGTGCTCGATTCAGGGGCAACAACAGGTTCAGTGGCGGGTGAAATAATCGCGCACCTTAGTGAGCAACATTTCGAAAAACTTAAAGCAGCTCCGAAACGTTTGGCAATGCCAGATATTCCTGAGCCAACCAGTTATGGTTTAACAAAAGATTATTATTTTGGCGCGAAAGAAATTGCCGAACATGCCCACTTAATTGTAACTAACCATGATGCTGGCGATATTTATTATGATCTAATAAATAAGGGGCATCATGATGTTCCTGGCGATTATTTTAAGGGGCCTTTTTAATGACATTTGACTTTAAACGATTCCAAGATGAGGGATATTTTATTCATGAGTTTAAACAGTTAAGCGCTTTAGACGAAATACAAAAATTATGTACAAGTTTGTGCCGAGAGACTTTTAAAACTGAGTTTACGGAATTGGCTAAGTATCATGAATTAGTTATCTCAGCTGAGCAACATGACAAGTTTCAATTTTTGGTGTACCAAAAAATTAATGAATTAAAACTTCATCAACAATTTGTTAGTGATAATATCGATTTTTTTATCTCTATAATTGGCCCTGATATTGATTTACAGACCAATACTTATTTACGTATTTCTCGCCCAGGTCAAGAGCTTGATAATATTGGTATGCATCGAGATACTGATTATGGAAATTCTGCTTTTGAAATTTCTATTTCTTTACCTTTGATTACACAAACACAAGGCTGTGGTTTAAATATAGTACCAAAAAGTCACCTTCTTACCGAGCATATAGTGGAACAGGTAAATAGAGAAGATGTTGAAAAAGGCACTAATAAAAATGAAATGGGTTTTTTATATGCCCCGAAACATTTAAAAAACTTACAAGATGAACAATTAAAAAATATTTCTTTGCCGTTTGGTAGTGGTTTAGGTTTTTCACTAGGTCTAATTCATGGACAAAAAGTAAATACAAGTAATATGACGCGCTGGAGTATTGATTTTAGGTTTAAAAATAGTTTTCATCCGATGACTAAAAATTTAAAGAAAGGTTATTACACTAACTTTAATAGAGGTTCAGTAACAGCTTTAGCTGAAGTGTATTATAAAAATAATGAATCTGAGGAAACTTTATTAATTAAACCATGCAACAGTGTGAATAATGATTAAAGTTGGAATTATAGGCCTAGGTTTAGCCGCTACTCATTTTCATATTCCTTTATTGAAAATGGTTGACCCTTTTTTAATAACTTCTGTGTTGAGTAGCAAAACATCCAAAGAAATTGAATCATTGGTTGGTCATGTTAATGTATTTACCTCGTTAACAGATTTTTGCACAAGTCATGATTTTGAACTGGCAATAGTGCTTACTCCAAATTTTTTACATTTTGATCAATGTAAAAAATTATTAATGGCTGGTAAAAACGTGATAGTTGATAAGCCATTTACCGTAACTTTAGCAGAAGCTATTGAGCTAAAGGAACTCGCATCATCACTTGGGCTCTTGTTAACGGTGTTTCATAATCGTCGTTGGGATAGCGATTTTTTAACAATAAAAAAATTGTATGAAGCTAATGCTTTTGGAAGAATTTGCTATTTTGAATCAAGGTTCGATAAATACAGACCTAACATTGCTAAAAAATGGAAAGATCAAAATATATCTGGTTCGGGAATTCTTTATGATTTATTACCACATATAGCAGATCAAACTTTTCAATTATTTGGTTGTCCCCAATATATTTCTGCCACATTAAAATCGCAACGAGAAACCAATTCAGTTTGTGACTATTTTAATGTCAAACTTATTTATTGTGACTTCGATGTGGTTTTAAGAGCGAGCTCTTTTGCCGCTCACACTCCTTTTCGATTTTATATAGAAGGTAACAAAGGCACATTTATTAAAAGTGGTATGGATGTCCAGGAGTCAAATTTGCATCTTGATAACTTTAATAAAAAGGATTGGGTTTCCGAAGATATTAAAAATTCAGGTGTTTTTTATCAAAACGGCTCTGCACAAACGATCACTTCTGTTCAAGGCGATTATCGTTGTTTTTATAACAATATTGCTAATGCACTTTGCGCAAATGGAAGTTTACTGGTCACCGTTGATGATGCGATAGCTGTAATGAAACTCATCGAATTAGCTACTCTCAGTAGCCAAAGTAATCAAGTTATTGCTTGGTCAACTTAACGGAGAAGAATATGGATAATTTTATCTCATTTTATAATGAACAGGGCGTAGTACCAGTAAGACAAAAAATAGATAACGACGACCGAATAAAACACTTTAATCGTAGAATTAATTTATACCGTCAATTGGGTCTTGCACCAGCATTAATTGAAGGTAAAAGTATTTTAGAGTTTGGTCCAGGTTCTGGTGATAATGCTTTATTGACCAGTTTTTTAAAACCTAAATATTATAAGTTAGTTGAAGGATCTCAATCTGGTTTTGATTACATTAGTGAAAGAATGGCCAAAGGCGAATTTCATCCATCTACTATTATTGAAATTGAACATGTGTTAATTCAGGAATATCAAGACGATCGTAGATATGATGTTGTACTGTGTGAAGGTTTACTGCCTGGTCAGGATGAGCCGCAAAAGCTACTTGCTAAGGTAGCCCAATTTGTTAAACCAGGTGGTGTTTTAGTCATAACAACAGCAACTTACGTTTCTTTATTGGCTGAAATTATGCGTAGAATGTTGTTGCCATTTTTTACGGCTGATAATGAAGCTGAAAAGCTAAAAAAGTTGTGTTTATTTTTTGAACGACACCTTGCTCATTTACAGTATGTTAGTCGTCATACCGAAGATTGGGTTTTGGATAGTATTATTCATCCTTGGGGAAAAAATTATCAATTCTCTATAGCTGATGCCGCCAATGAACTTAAGGATAACTTTGAAATTATGGGAAGTAGTCCTAATTTTTATCAAGATTGGCGCTGGTACAAAGAATTAATTAGCAACAACAACCAAACCTTAACTCTTATGCAGCAACAATATCGAGCTGTTGAACTTTCTTTTCTTAATAATAATGAATTCAATCATCAAGAAGAGATCACAATTCAAACCAAAGTGATAGCCTTAATTACGAATATTTATGATCAACACCATGATTTTTGTTTAGGCAATAATCGCGAACAGTGGTCTGTTTTGGCAGGTAACTTGCTTGAGCTAAAAGATATCTTTGAACAATGTAACTTACAAACAGCCGGGGCAATAACAGATTATTTAAAGGGTATAGAGCAAGTATTATCAGGTCAAAAAATTGAACAGGTTGATTTTGCTAGTTTTGAGTCTTTTTGGGGACGTGGTCAACAGTATATGAGTGTCGTTAAAACAATAAAATTCTAAGTAGGTTAGCATGCACAAATGTGGATTATGTAAAAAAACATCATTAATAAATGTTATTGATTTAGGTGAAACGCCGATTGCTCATGAATTTTCAACAACTAAAGAACAAGCATTAGCACGACAAAAACACCCTATGTCACTTTTAGTTTGTGATGCTTGTGGGATGGGGCAATTAGCAGAAGTTATTGATCCTAAGATACTTTATTCAGAATATAATTTTTGTTTTAGCTCTTGGAAAAAACAGCCTCATATAGAAGATGAATGCCATAAGTTAACACGCTATTTATCATCGGGAACTATTGTTGAAGTTGGTTGTAATGATGGTTTGTTTTTATCAAAAATTGCCCAATATGGTGATTTTAAATGCATAGGTATTGAGCCTAATAAAGTTACGTCAGCGCTTGCTCGAGATAAAGGCTTTGAGGTTATCAATAAATTTTTTGATCAAGCGATTGTTAATGAATTATCTGGGCGAAAAGTTGATGTTTTGTTTGCACGTCAAGTAATGGAGCATATTCCCAATGTGGAAAGTTTTTTAGTTTCGGTTAATCAGTTGCTTGATATCGGCGGATATATTGGCATTGAAGTACCCAATACTGAAATTGCTTTAAAAACTGGCGATGTTAGTTGTTTGTGGGAAGAGCACGTTAACTATTTTACGCCAAGTAGTCTAAAAGTAGCATTACAAGGGACGGGTTTTAAAGTTGTTGAGCAAGCTACTTATCAATTTAGTGGTGAAGCTGTTTTTATGTTGGCGGTAAAAGAGAGTCATACTAAAAGTTTTAGTATTAACTCATCAGAAGATATTAGTTTATACCTTGGTTATGAGTCACTCGTTAATGAATATAAAACATTATTAAAAGCTAAAATATTACATTATAAAAAACAGGGTTATGAAATAGCACTTTATGGTTCAGGTTGTCGTTCATCGATGATTTATCATGGCTTGTCACTTTCGGGGGAGATTGATTTAATTATTGATGATCAAAAAGAAAAACAAGGCTTGTTTATGTCGGCAAGTGAGCTTGCAATTCAAAGTTTAGCGTCATTGCCGCAAGATAAAAAATATCTGTTTATTTTGTCGGTTAATCATGAAAATGACGCGATTGTGAGCCAACATATTTTAGCGAGATGTTTTAATGAGGTTAAAATTGTTTCAGCGCATTCACCTGTCAATATTATCAATGAAATTAAGTGCTTAACCTAATGAAAGAATTGACAAAAGAGTTAGTTAAAATTAATGATGAAGTTTTTTATTTATCTGATGAGGCTGCTAGTATTACCGATAAGCATTTTTTATTTTTAAGTAAACAAGCCGCTAACAATAACCGCAAGAGGTGCCGAATTTGTACGCATCAATCAGCAGGTGCTGTATTGCATGAAATGTTCATTATGCATAGTAAAGGTAATTATGTTCCACCCCATGCTCACTCTAATAGCGATGAATCGTTAACTTTAATAAAAGGTGAAGGAGCTATGTTTTTTTATGATGAGGGTGGTAATGTTACACGCGTTATTTATTTAAATGTTGATGAAAATGAAGGAGCCTCTTATGTTAGAACGCCAAAAGGAGTTTTTCATTCATTATATATTTTAAGTGATGAGTTTCTATTTAAGGAAGCTGTCTTAGGTCCTTTCGAACGAAGTAATATGGTTGAAAGCACCTTTGCACCCAAGGAAGGTGATGTGGAAAATGTGAAAGCATTTTTATTAAACTGCCAAGAAGAATTACAACGAGTATTAAAATATGACCGTTAATTTAAAAAAATTAGAATCTTGTCGAGCTTGTCATAGTCAGCATTTGAATAAAGTTATTGATTTTAATCACACGGGCATTGCTGATGATTATTTTAAAGAGCAGGATAATGAAGGAGTATATCCTTTAGCTTGTCTTCTTTGTCACGAATGCGGGCTATTACAACTTGAATATGTGGTTGATGCATCGGCCATTTATGATAATTATATTTATGTTTCAACTTCCTCACCTGGTTTAGATTCCCACTTTAAACAGTATGCCGAATCAAGCGCACAATATTTGTCATTAACATCACAAAGTAAAGTGTTAGACATTGGCTGTAATGATGGCATGTTACTTAAACATTTTGAGGCTTTGAATTGCCAAGTTTTTGGTATTGAACCTTCTGTTCAAATAGCACATTCCCTTAATGAGTATGGTATTCAAACTTATAATAGTTACTTAAATTCAGATATTGTAGAGCAGATCAATGGCGAAGTTGGTAAGTTTAATCTTGTAACTTCAAATAATGTTTTTGCTAATGTAGATGATATTTTAAGCTTTGCTAATAATGTTGTTTCATTGCTAGAAGAAGATGGTGTTTGGATAGTAGAGACAGGCTATCACTATAGCCTGATAGAAAATTTTGTTTTTGATAATATTTATCATGAACATCTATCATACTTTTCGGTAACGACTTTTCAACATTTTTTTGACTCGATTGGTTTGGCGTTATTTCATGTTGAAAAAATAGCGAGTAAAGGTGGTTCAATTAGAGTTTATGCGGGCTTTAAAAATCACGTTCGACACATTAATCATTCAGTAAATACTTTTATCGAAAAAGAGAAAGCATTCGGACTGTTTCGGTTAGAAACCTATCACGAGTACATGCAACGTATTCACTCCTTAAAAAAGGATGTTCAGCAAGAACTAAAACAATTAGTTGCAGAAGGTAAAAAAGTGGTTGGCTTTGGAGCATCGGCAACGGTAACAACTGTTATTTCGGTATTAGGCATTGCTGAATACCTAACCTACTTAGTCGATGATAACCCTATAAAACATAATACATTTAGTCCCGAATATAGAATTCCAGTTTATTCATCAAACAAACTAAATAATGATTCTCAAGCATGTATTGTTATTTTACCTTGGCGATTTGCGGATATGTTTATTAATAAAAATAAACGACACCTGCTTAGTGGTGGTAGTTTTGTAAAAATTATTCCTAATGTAGAAGTTGTTCAAAAATAAAATTAAATATTATTAAAAAGAGAGAACTATGGAACCAAGATTTCATTCAACAGTATCTGGTGGATTAACTTCTAGAGTTAGTTTGTTGCAGTTCATTCGAGCTTTTATGTATTCATCTAATATCCCTGATGGCTATATTATGGAATTTGGTGTTTTAAATGGAGGCTCATTAATTGAGACATATAATATTTTACGTGGGCGTTTAACTCATATGTATGGTTTTGATTCTTTTGAAGGCTTACCTGAGCTATCAGAACAAGATCAATTGTCTTTAGATTTAATGCCAATCTTTCATCAAGGTAATTTTAAGTCAGGATCGGTTGATTTTGTTGAGAAAAATATTTTAGCAAGCACAGGGGGATTAACGTCAGAATCTTTATCCTTAGTAGAAGGTTTTTATAATAAAACACTACCCGTATTTGACAAGACTCAACTTAACGATAAAGGGCCATGCTTATTGGCGCATGTGGATTGTGACCTTTATTCATCATCATGTGATGTTTTTCAATTTTTAGATAGTATTGTTGAAACAGGAACTTGGTTATTACTTGATGATTACTGGTGTTATAAAGGATCCCCTAAACATGGCCAACGTAAAGCTTTTGATGAATGGATAGCCGATTCCTCAAGGGTTGGAGCCACGGAATATTGCTCTTATAACGGCTTTAGTAAAGCATATTTATTACATCTGAAATAGAGGTTTGAGTTGAATGCAGTTAACTGAAAAGCAATTTGAATTTTTTCAAGCCCATGGCTATTTAGTACTTAAAAATGTTTTAAATGATGATTTGTTATATCAAGTAGATGAAATTGTTGATACTTGGGTTAGTGAAATGTTGTTAGACTGGCAGAAAAACGGTTTTTATATTGATGAAATGTTATTAAAGCTAGGAGCTAAAAAAAACTTTTTAGAATTATGGAAAAAAGCTGGTTTTGTTAACTTTCGACGCAGACCTAATAAATATTTAATTAATGATGCTATGTTTGAATTAATGAATAATGAGGTCTTTGTTCAACTTGCTCAAAAATTACTCTCGCAAAAAAAACTGTCAATGCATGGCATATTTAACGCTAGATGCCAATTACCTAATGATAAAAGAACTGAAACACCAATTCATCAAGATTCACAGTATTGGTTACTCGATTATGGTGAGGGAGATCAGTCTGAAATGATCCCAAACCATAAGTTAGTGACATTTTGGTTTCCACTTCATGATGTTAATGAAAATAATGGTGCTATGCAGGTAATTTCACGAACAGAGTTTGGTAATAAATTATTTGATGCTTTTGATTATGATTATAAAAATACCGGGTATTTTGGCTTATCGCCGGATGACTTATCCCATCATAATTTACAACCCATCCCTTTAAATAGAGGAGATTTGTTAGTTTTTGATCACTTAGTTCCTCATGGTGCTTGTCAAAATATATCTGATGATGTGAGGTGGTCGCTTGATTTCCGTTATGAATTAGCCGAAAGCAGACCGAATATAGGCGAAAAGTTTGGTTTTAACGTTGTTGATAGTGCACTAAAATCACAAGAAAAAGCTAAGTGGTTAGCTAAAGCTTTAAAGTAGTTTATTCTTATTATTTGAGTTTAAGATATGCAAGTTGATATAAAATTGAATAATCATTTAATGGAATTTTTAAATGGAAAGCAGGGATATTTTGTTTCGGGAATGTCTAGCGAAGAATTGAATACCATTAAAAGCTTAATTGAAAAGCAATATAGCGCTAGAATATTAAATGAATATAAAAAACATTCATTTGAACTCGATATTTTACCTATGAATAGATATCACTTGATAAGCGAATCAATCGAACATAAGAAATTATGGCCTAAATCAGCACGCATTTTAGGGCCTAACGCCTTTGAAACAGTCACTCAACTTCCTTTTTTTCAAGCGCTTAAGCAGCAATTAAATATTAAAGCTGTAGCTACCGAAGAAGGTTGCGGCTGGCAAGAAATGTATTGGCGAATAGTTCGCCCAGGGGGAAGTGATATTGGTGATTTTCATGCTGATCGCTGGTTTTGGGATTTAGGTCATGGCGAAATGCCCGAAGGCATGCGACGCTTAAAAATATGGTTGGCTATTGATGTGGTTAAAGGTAAAAGTGGTTTGTGTGTTATTCCTGGGTCGCATTTAAAACATGACTGGCAATATCATGGTGAAGTGGATCACACCGGTATTGCAAAACCAAAGTTTGATGAAGATATTTCTCAGTTAGATATCCTAAATGTACCAATGCAGTCAGGAGATTTTATTGTTTTTCATGATGATTTAATTCACCGTGGTATGGTTAATCATTCTGATCAAACTCGCGTGAGTTTAGAAGCTACGTTATTAATTCCTGAGACTTAACTATGAAAATTTCTGCCGCTATTTTAGAACAAATTAATCAACCGTTAGCTATTTACCATGATATTGAAACTCCTCAACTAAAAGCAGGGCAAGTATTGGTTAAAATACATTATGCCGGTCTTTGTCATAGTCAATTAATGGAATCACGAGGTGGTCGTGGTGAAGATAAGTATTTACCGCACATGCTAGGCCATGAAGGGGTTGGTGAAGTTGTTGAACTTGGCGCTGCGGTTAATAAAGTAGCGGTGGGGGAGCAGGTTGTTTTAGGTTGGATTAAAGGTGAAGGCCTTGATGCCGGTGGCAGCGTTTATCAGCAAGGTCAACGTTCAATAAATGCTGGTGCAGTCACGACTTTTTCAAACTATGCCGTTGTCTCCGAAAACCGTTTAGTGACCTTACCTAACAATTTTAATCAAAAAACAGCGGTGTTATTGGGCTGCGCCTTGCCCACGGGAGCAGGTATTGTGTTAAATCAATTACAACCAGAGGCTGGAAGCTCGGTGGTTGTTTTTGGTTTAGGTGGTATAGGTTTAAGTGCTTTATTGGCGTTAAATCACTTTTCGCCCAAGCAAGTGATTGCGTTTGATGTGGAAGAAAATAAATTAGCCCTAGCCAAAGAATTAGGGGCAACCCATACTTACTTAGCTAATGGTGCGGGTATTGCCCAGTTTTTTGCTGAGTTTCCCAATGGGGTTGATTATGCCGTTGAAGCCGCGGGTCAAGTAGACACCATTGAAACGGCTTTTTCGCTTATTAAACGCGGTGGCGGCCAATGTATTTTTGCTTCTCATCCAAAAAGTGGCGAAAAAATCGCATTAGATCCTTTTGAGCTCATTTGCGGTAAACATATTCAAGGGAGTTGGGGCGGCGCTTCAAAACCTGATCAAGATATCCCCATTCTTGTTGATATTATTAATAAATATCAATTACCAGTAGAAAAACTGTTATCAAATGAATATAGTTTAGAGCAAATAAATATCGCCTTAGATGATTTAGCCGAGCGAAAAATCATTCGAGCATTAATTAAACTTAGTTAATTGGGTAAATAGCCCAAGAGAAGATACGCCATGCTAATTTCATTGGAAGAATTAACACAAACCCGAGCTAAACTGGGTAAGTTAGTGCTAGTAACTGGCGACTTTAATATTCTCCATCCAGGCCATATTCGACTGTTACGTTTTGCCAAAGAATGTGGCGATACCCTGATTGTTGGTGTTAATGCTGACGCGTTATTAGCACAAACAAATTATAACGACGAAGTGCATCGCTCCGATATTGTCGCTTCGCTAGAATTTGTTGATCATTGTTTTTTAAATAGCTTATCTGCCATGGAGCTTATTCAGCAGTTGAAACCTAATATGGTTGTGAAAGGCAAGGAATATGAAGATAAGGTTAACCCAGAAAAGTCCACCATTGAGCAATGCGGTGGTAAGCTTATTTTTAGTTCTGGTTACACCCATCAAAGCTCAGCTTCAGTTTTTCATCAACGTCAACATCAATTGGTGTTAAATACCGAAATTTTAGCGGATTACATGAAGCGCCATGATATCACTCGAGCCCATATTGATAGTTTAATTGATAATTTTTCAGCATTACGAGTCTTGGTGATAGGCGATACCATTGTTGATGAATATATGCAGTGTAATGCAGTTGGTATGTCGCAAGAAGACCCAACCATTGTTGTAACGCCAGATGAAAAAAAATTATTTTTAGGTGGCGCAGGTATTACTTCAGCCCATGCAAAAGCGCTTGGTGCGAAGAGCGTTTCGTTTTATACCGTGTTAGGTGACGATGACGCAGCCATCTATAGTTATGACAAAATGCGTGAATATCAACTTGATGCGCGCACTTTTGTTGATGATACTAGGCCAACTACACAAAAACGTCGTTATCGTGTGGGTAATAAAACTTTATTACGCGTAAATGATTTTCGTGAACATGATATTGGTACTGATATTCAAGAAGCTATCATGTGCAAGTTAGCAAGCGAGATAGATCATATTGATCTGGTAATATTTTCAGACTTTAACTACGGCGTATTACCCCAGCCGTTAGTTGATGCTGTTGTTGAGCTCTGTAATGAAAAGAAAGTGATGATTGCAGCTGATAGTCAAACATCATCACAGGTGGGGGATATTTCACGTTTTAAACATGTTGATCTGATCACGCCAACCGAGCGTGAAGTGAGAGTTGCTTTAAATAACCCGCGTGATGGTTTGGTGATATTAGCAGATAAACTTCATCAAAAAATGAAATGCCCCAATATTATTGTCACCTTGGCTGATGAAGGGGCATTATTACACATGGTTGATAGTGGAAAAATTCATCATTGGCAAAATGATAAAATCCCTGCGCTTGCAATGAATGCCGTGGATCCGGCTGGCGCTGGTGATTGTATGTTAGCGGCCACTGCGATGTCGTTAGTCAGTGGTGGAAATTTGTGGCTTTCTTCATTAATAGGCTCTGTTGCAGCAGCATGTCAGGTGTCAAAAGTGGGTAATCAACCACTGAGTCATCAAGAATTAAAAGCTGCCTTGCGATTATTATCTTAAAAAGTTAATGAGTAAAACAATGCACTCAACAGTCAAAAACTCGGTAAATAAGCCAGCCAACATTACTACCGCATTACTTTTATCTGCGGGTTTTGGTACCCGCTTACGACCGATAACCGACACCATCCCTAAGTGTTTAGTACCAATTAACGGCAAACCGTTATTACAGATTTGGTTGGAGCAATTAACCCATATAGGTATTACCAAGTTTATTATTAATAGTCACTATTTAGCCGAAAAAGTCGCTGAATTTATTGAAAACTCAGCATTTCGAGAGCAAGTGACCATTTTTCATGAGCCGGAACTGTTAGGCACTTTAGGTACCCTAAAAGCGACGAAGTCTTATTGGCAAGATGAAAATTTGTTAATTGCTCATGCTGATAACTTATGTTTTGCGAGTTGGCCTACGTTTTTTGAACGTTTTCATCAGCGCCCTAAAAATTGTTTAGGTACCATGATGTTGTTTGAGTCAGATAACCCTAAAAGTTGTGGTGTCGTCACGTTAGACGAGCAGCAACGCTTGCTCGAGTTTTTTGAAAAAATAGAAAAGCCACCAACAAACTTAGCGAATGCCGCTATTTATTTGTTCGATAAAACACTGGCAACCTTTATAGAGCAATTATCTCTCCAAGGTACGGATATTAGTTATGACCTAATGCCAAAGCTATTAGGTAAAATGAATACTTGGTTAAATGATGGCTATTTACGTGATATCGGTAATCCCGAAAGTTTGGCAATTGCTGAACAGTATGTGGCTTCGCTTAATCGCAAAAGTGATTAAATAAGGCTTACTATGACACAAGCATTACAGGCCGATTTTTTAATTATTGGCGCGGGTATTATTGGGTTAACTATTGCGCGCGAGCTGAAACAACAAAAGCCCAAGGCGACTATGTTAATTATCGATAAAGAGCCTTCCAGTGTGGAGCATGGTAGTGGTCGTAATAGCGGTGTTATTCATGCGGGTTTTTATTATCCGGCCGATTCATTAAAAGCAAAACTCACCTGCCAAGGTAATCGCGAATTAACCAAGTATTGCCTTGATAATGGTATCAAGGTTAATCAATGTGGCAAGTTGGTGGTGGCGCAAAGTGAAGCGGATATCGCCGGTATTTATGAGCTTGAAAAACGAGCGCTTGCCAATGGTGTTGAGGTCAATGTGGTTGATGAACAGCAAGCCTCAGCGATAGAGCCAAATGCAAAAACTAGCCAAGTCGCGTTATATTCACCGAATACTGCCAGTGCAAACCCTAGTGATGTAACTAATCATATTGCTAATGAATTAGTTAATTTAGGCGTGAAAATTCAATATCATTGTGGTTTTCAACGTTGCTTAGCTAATAATCGAATATTGACGACTGATCAGCAAATAATTGAAGCTAATACTATTATTAATTGTGCTGGCCTGTATGCCGATAAAATTGCCAAACAGTTTGGTTTTTCTGAGCATAACGTTATTATTCCGTTTAAAGGTATTTACCTTAAATATCAAGGACAAGATAAACCGATCAGCACCAATATTTATCCGGTACCTAATTTAAATAACCCTTTTTTAGGTGTTCATTATACGGTTACTGTTGATCAGCAAATAAAAATCGGACCAACGGCCATTCCGGCATTGTGGCGAGAAAACTACCAAGGCTTAGCCAACTTTCAATGGCAAGAAATGGTGGAAATTTTAAGTTATGAAATGCGTTTGTTTTTTGGCGACCATTTTAATTTTCGCACGTTAGCTTTTGAAGAGCTGAAAAAATATAACCGTGAACACTTTACTAAGCTTGCGGGAAATATGCTGCATAATATTGATACAACCAAATTTACTCAGTGGACAAAACCAGGGATCAGAGCCCAATTACTCAACACTAAAACCATGACACTAGAGCAAGACTTTATTATTGAAAGTGATGAGCACAGCATTCATATTTTAAATGCGGTATCGCCGGCATGGACCAGTAGTTTTCCTTTTGCTAAACATGTAGTAAATAATTACCTCACATAAAAAGGGGCTAATAAAGCCCCCTTGGTGTTTTAATGTTAGCTATTGATAATGTAATAACTAAAAACTAAAAACGGAAAACTAAAAACGGAAAACGGCACTAACAGTAGTTAAATTATCACCATCACCATTCACATAAGATAAATCGACTCCTACTTGATTATTAAAAAAGTGACCGGCAGACACTTCAAAGTCTGTATGGCTACCGTTTTCATCATAGTCGTTATAAGCAACACCTAAACCCAGATAGGTTTTAGGAGAGAAATAATAATCAGCGTTGGCGCTATAACTGTTAAACTCACCATCATCATCGCTTATTTCAGCATTAAAGCTGATAAAATTATTATTGCTTAAATTAGCGATTAACTTATAACCTA
Source organism: Thalassotalea agariperforans (assembly GCF_053470345.1). Taxonomy (NCBI): domain Bacteria; kingdom Pseudomonadati; phylum Pseudomonadota; class Gammaproteobacteria; order Alteromonadales; family Colwelliaceae; genus Thalassotalea; species Thalassotalea agariperforans. The sequence goes on from NZ_JBQMWH010000011.1 coordinate 72,858, forward strand.
ATGTTAGGTTGTAAGTTGAGTCGCCATCATCAATATCATTATTTTGATAATTTAAATAGATGGCACTGTTAGGTGTTAAATAAGCACCACCACCAATGCCAAACACGTTAACGTTGTCAGTTGTGGTATACAGGCCATTAAGGTAGTAAGTCTCATTAAGCATACCTTGACCAAATACTGAATAAGCAGTGTCGCTGTCATTCGCATCTAAGTAGGTGAGGGCACCACCAATAAAAGATGACTTATTTAGAAAGGCTGCTTCAGCCCAAGGACCTTTATTCACCGATTGTTGCTCGAAGTGATGAGTAAAGCCCGCCATTAAGATATCAATATTGTCGGTGTGCATATAACCGAGCTCAGCTTCTTGCTGAAAGGTATTCGCTTGTGCCAAGGTGCTAATACTTAAACTTGTTAGGCTTAGTAAAATAGAAGAGGAGATAAGAGTCAGTTTTTTCATTTTAAATATTCCATTGTTTATTAAATGTTCCATGACATGTTTTGTAACAAAAAATTCATTAATTAATATTAATAATCAATTGCTTACAGAGTTCGTATTGTAAAATAATTTGCCCTGCTGAGATAGTGTTTTTTACAAGGTCATTTTTATGACGCCTAGTGTCAATTTATTGTTGATTATTTTGGGTGGCTAGCTAAGATGTAGTTATTATTAGAATAAATTAGAAATATGCGATGCAAGGTCATAAGAATATACTGGTTGTTGATAACGATCCCCTCAGACGTCAGCAATTAGAAACGGTACTTTCTTTTGTTGGCGAACATTATATTGCCTGCACCGAAGAACAGCTTAATGAGTTTTACGCCGAGGCTGCGCCAATATTAACCGTCATCATTACCGGCGATATCGGCGAAGAAGTCAGAGGTTTTATTAAACAGCAACCGCAAACGCCATTTATTACTCACGATTGTTTAGATCATAGTCAGTTTGCTGAAACCATTAATGTTATTGGTAATTTATCGGTGCCGTTAAATTACGCCAAACTGACCGAGTTAATTCACCATTGCCACCAATATCATAATAAATTGCCATTAAAGTCAGGTCGTGGCCCAGGTCATAATCCATTATTTCGTTCTTTAGTTGGTATTAGTGAACCTATGCAACAGGTGCGCTTTTTAATTGAGCAAGTTGCCTCAACCGCAGCCAATGTTTTAATTTTAGGTGAGTCGGGTACAGGTAAAGAAGTCGTGGCGCGTAATATTCATAATTTATCGGAGCGGGCTAAAGCGCCGTTTGTACCAGTTAACTGTGGTGCTATTCCGGGAGAATTATTAGAAAGTGAATTATTCGGCCATGAAAAGGGCGCTTTTACTGGCGCTATTTCTACCCGTAAAGGTCGTTTTGAATTAGCCGAAGGTGGTACCCTGTTTCTTGATGAAATTGGTGATATGCCCCAACCAATGCAAGTAAAATTATTACGAGTATTACAAGAGCGCACGTTTGAACGTGTAGGTGGTGCTAAAAGCATTAAAGCGAATGTGCGAATTGTAGCAGCGACACATCAGCATCTTGAAGAAATGATAAAAAATAATGATTTTCGTGAAGATCTTTATTATCGCTTGAATGTTTTTCCTATTGAAACGCCAGCGCTACGTGAACGCAAAGAAGATATCCCCTTATTGATCAAAGAACTGATGACGCGCTTTGAGCATGAGCAAAGTAAATCTGTTCGTTTTACCGATCGCGCAATCGCTTCTTTAATGGAGCATCCATGGTCTGGTAATGTGCGAGAACTATCAAATTTAATTGAGCGGATGATTATTATGTATGGTGAGCAAGTCGTTGATGTTAGCGAATTGCCAGCGAAATATCGCCATATTGATATTGAAGAATACCAGCCGGAATATCCTGAAGAATTACAAGAAAGGGAAGCGATTAACGAGCTATTTGCCGGTTTTGATTATGATGACTACGATGAAAGTGATAGTGACTATGGTAATGACGGCGCTACTGTAGCGCATGATAGCTTGCCAGATGAAGGCATTAATTTAAAAGAATACCTTGCCGATTTAGAAGTGTCGCTGATCAATCAAGCATTAAGTAAAAGTGATGGCGTTGTTGCCCGCTCAGCTGAGTTATTAGGCATGAGAAGAACAACCTTAGTTGAAAAAATGAAAAAGTACGATCTGCAAAAATAACGCTTAATTAACCGCTTACATGTGATAAATAGGCATTAAAAACGTAAATATTTTGTCTAACCTTTGAAATAATTTACGTTTTTAATGAAAGCGGCATAAACATGAACGTTTAAGCAGCAATCGGATTTTTATTAACCACACCCGATATACCTTCTGTTATCGCTAATTGATAAGCGTCTAACAATACCTCATGATTAATATCAGAAACATCTTCGAGCAACTCTTGTTGGTTAATAACAATATTATCCCAGCCTTTGTTGTTCATATATTCTTCAATAGATGTTAATTGTTCGTCTAAATTTTCATTTTGACAAAATAGATTAAATTCATATTTATTACCTTTAACAATGTCGTTTTGATCACGCATTGACTCTGCAAAACCACTTAGTACTAACATAGTGATAACTCCTCTTTAATATTTTCAGCATGTTGTTACAGTACTAGCTACAGCACATCTTACGCCAAAATTATTAACTGTATGATAAGTAACATTTTATTTTGTTGTTTGTCGATAATGTTTGCCTAAGTATTACCCTAAGTTTAGTTATTCTAGATTAAAGAGCCAAACTATTGACATTCATTATATTTATCCTCTAATTAACTGAAAAATATAAATAAAAGTTGTATGGCATACAAAATGCTTTATTCAGGAAAAATGTTTTTGAGTAAAAATTATGACATTCGCTTTTAACGCCACAGCAGAAGAACATCAACAGCAAGACTTTTGGTCAAGTCAGCAAGATAAGTTATCGTTTGAAACTTATCCTGGTGAATTAGCTGAACTACGCCAGCAATGTTATCAACAAAAACAAGTAATTGAAGCTATGCCCACGGGGTTAGTTATTCTCGATGGCAACGGTATTGTTGTTAAGGTGAATAAAGTGGCACGTAGTTTTTTAGACGAGCCTATCATGGGGCAAGCTTGGTTTGACGTTATTAAACGTTCATTCAAACCTCGTGCCGATGATTGGCATGAAGTGTCATTAAAAGATGGTAGACGTGTAAAACTTGAAATATCGCCACTTGATAATCAACCGGGCCAATTGATTGTTATCACCGATTTAACCGAAACCCGTTTGTTACAAGATAAAATAAGCCAGATGCAGCGGTTATCATCGCTTGGTCGTATGGTTTCATCTTTAGCACATCAAATTAGAACACCTTTATCTGCCGCTATGTTATATGGTGCCAATTTAGCGACTCCTAATTTAAGCATTGAATCAAAAAGAAATTTTCAAAGTAAATTAATGTCTCGCTTACAAGATCTTGAAAGCCAAGTTAATGACATGCTGTTGTTTGCTAAAAGTGGTAAAGACCAATTAGTTGAGCCAATGAGCATAAATGCTTTAATTCAAGAAGTTAGCCAAGGTATGGACGGTTTAATAAAAAAAGCGAATGCCGAGCTGATTGTTAAACCTTGTCAGCATGACTGTCAAATTATTGGAAATAAAAGCGCTTTATCGGGTGCGATACAAAATTTAGTACAAAATTCGTTACAAGCTACGCCAACGCAAGCAGTAATTACCATTGAAACGGCTTGTTACGATGAGCATGTTTTTATCAATATTAAAGATAATGGCAAAGGCATTGATAGTGAACTGGCGGATAAAATTTTTGAACCCTTTTATACCTCAAAAATTAACGGCACAGGATTAGGCTTAGCGGTTGTTAAATCTGTGGTGAAATCACATCAGGGTGAAATTCGTTTATTAGCCACTCCTGATCGAGGTGACGAAAATAGCGGCGCAGAATTTTCAATTCGTTTGCCTTTAACAACAGCCAAGCTAAAGGCTACTGAGTTAAACAGCAATACAGAAAAGGTTAATTCATCAAGTACTTTGGAGGATCAACATGAGTAACAGTAAAATATTAGTTGTTGAAGACGACGCAGGTTTACGTGAAGCACTGGTTGATACTTTGTTATTGGCCGGTTTTCAGTGTGTAGAAGCTGACTCTGGCGAATCAGCTTTGTTATTGCTAAAACATACGACGGTTGATTTAGTTGTCTCTGATGTACAAATGCCAGGCATGAGTGGTTTAGCGTTATTAAAAAGTATTAAAAGTACTTTACCTAATTTGCCAATTTTAATGATGACAGCTTACGGTACCATTAATGATGCCGTACAAGCGATCAAAGATGGCGCGTGTAATTATATGGCGAAGCCGTTTGCGCCAGAAGTATTGTTAAACATGGTCAATCAATATGTGCCTTTGCAGTCAAGTTCAACAACAGACCCTATTGTTGCTGATCCTGCCAGTAAAGAATTATTAAAGCTTGCAAAAAAAGTAGCAACAACAGATGCCTCAGTGATGGTCTTAGGACCAAGCGGTTCAGGTAAAGAGGTCTTAGCGCAATACATTCATGCCAATTCACCACGGGCAGAGCAAGCCTTTGTAGCGATAAACTGTGCCGCTATCCCTGAAAATATGCTCGAAGCAACCTTGTTTGGTTATGAAAAAGGTGCTTTTACTGGAGCCATTCAATCATGCCCAGGTAAGTTTGAACAAGCGCATGGTGGTACTATTTTATTAGATGAAATCACCGAAATGGATTTAGGTTTACAAGCGAAAATATTGCGTGTGTTACAAGAGCGAGAAGTAGAGCGCTTAGGTGGACGTAAAACGATTAGCTTAGATGTTCGGGTGATCGCCACCAGTAATCGTAATTTAAAAGAAGCGGTACAAGATGGGATTTTTCGTGAAGATTTATACTATCGCTTAAATGTTTTTCCATTAACCTGGTTGCCCTTAGCTGAGCGTCGTGCTGATATTTTACCGTTAACTAAACATTTAATTGAACGTTATTGTCAAAAATCAGGCGAACAAATTCCTGAGTTGAGTGTTAACGCTCGCAATAAATTAACCGCATATAACTGGCCGGGTAATGTCCGAGAATTAGATAATGTGGTACAGCGTGCAATGATCTTACACAGTGAACACTGTATTACTTCTGGTGATATCTTAATTGAACAGTTTGATAGCGCGATTATTGGCGATGATAAACGAGAGCACGAAAGCATAGCTCCAGAAACCAACGATTTGTTAGGCAATGAATTAAAACAACAAGAGCATCAAATTATTTTAGAAACGTTATTGTCTTGTCGTGGTAGTCGTAAAGATGTTGCTGATAAATTAGGGATCAGCCCAAGAACATTGCGTTATAAAATTGCCAAAATGCGTGAGTCAGGTATTGAAATACCGGCTTAAAAGCCAGAAGCAATAAGCCAGAAGCTGCAAGCCAGAAGCCAGAAGCCACAAGCCAAAAGTCAGAGGCTGCAAGCGACAAGTTATTAGTTATGAGGTTGAAAGCCTGAAGCCATAAGCTAGAAGCGGGAAAGCTAAAAGTTAAAGGCGGGTATAAATGTTTAAACTAGCAGTAAAATCTATAACAGCAAGTGGGTATTATTATCTGCTTGCTGTTTATTAATAATACACTGTCAAAAATATCGCTTTAATATCTACATCATTATTCCTCTGTATATCTATAAAAATCCCTTTTGAAACAAACTGTTAAAATACTTAATTCGTTTGGCATTAAGCTTGCTTTATCATAGTTAATTAATGAATTACAAGAAATTGACACAAGCGAGTTCATCATGGATATCAAAGGCAATTCTTTATACGCACAAATGCAATCAATGGCATTGCAAGCAACACAATCACAACAAATTGCGCCGTTAAATCATGACGTTTCAGGTATACAACCAGTCAATAAGTCAGGCAGTAACTTCGGCCAGTTATTACAAGATGCGGTTGGCAAAGTAAATGAATTACAAATGGATACGGGTGCTAAGCGTAAAGCGTTTGAATTAGGTGATGACAGTGTAACACTCGCCGATACCATGATTGCTTCGTCTAAATCAGGTATCGCTTTTGACGCTACCGTGCAAGTGCGTAATAAATTTGTTGAAGCATATAAAGAAATCATGAGTATGCCTGTTTAGGCTAGCGGAGAAAGATAGTGGCTGATAATACAACAGGCATGGTGGCAAGCGACAATAACGACCTTGTTGCCTCAGATTCGAATGACTCCGTAGAAGAGCGTAAATCAGGTTTTTCTTCTTTTATGGGTAATGTTGATGTGTTACGTCAAGTGACCTTGATCATGGCGTTAGCTATTTGTTTAGCCATTGCTGTCTTTGTTATTATGTGGGCTAATCAACCGGATTATCGCTTTTTAACTAAGTTGCCGACTGAACAATTAATCAAGACCATGGATTTTCTTGACGCCAATAATGTTGATTATCTTCAAGAAAATAACACGATTTCAGTACAGGTTGATCATTACTCTGAAGTTAAGCTATTAATGGCCAGAGAAGGTTTAACCAACGAACCAACCGCCGGCTCAGACATCTTAATGCAAGATATGGGCTTTGGTGTTAGTCAGCGCTTAGAAGGTGAGCGATTAAAACATGGCCGAGAGCAACAACTCGCTCGTACCATTGAAGATTTACAATCAGTGTCAAAAGCGCGTGTATTATTAGCTATACCCCGCGATAATGTGTTTGCTCGTAAGGCAAAAAGTCCTTCAGCTACCATAGTGTTAACCTTACAACGTAATCGATTATTATCAGAAGAAGAAGTTGACTCTGTTGTTGATATTGTCGCTTCTGCGGTACAAGGCTTAACCCCTAATCGTGTCACTGTTACCGATCAAAATGGTCGCTTATTGAATTCTGGCTCACAAAATTCCGTGTCATCACGTTCACGTAAAGAATTAGAAATAGAGCAAAAACGCGAAAAACAATACATGGACAAAATTGATACTATTTTGATCCCTGTGGTTGGTTTAGGTAATTATACTGCGCAAGTTGATGTTAGTATGGATTTTACCAATACCGAAGAAACTCAGCGCCGTTATAACCCTGATCTTCCTGCCTTACGTAGTGAAATGAAAGTGGAAGACAGCTCTATTGGTGGTGGTTTAGGTGGTATTCCTGGAGCCTTAACTAATCAACCGCCATTAGAATCAGATATTCCTGAAAATGCGACAGGTGGCGATCAGCAACGTGCTATGCCGTCACGCAAACACAGTGAAACAACACGTAATTACGAATTAGATGAAGCCATCAGCTATACTAAACAACAAACTGGCGTTATTAGACGGATCAGTGTTTCTGTGGCGTTAGATTATATCGAGCAAACCAATGCAGAAGGTAAAGCTGAAGCAACACCACGTTCAGTGCAAGAGCTGGCGAATATTCGTCGTTTATTACAAGGCAGTATTGGCTTTGACTTACAACGTGGTGACAGTTTAGAAGTGGTGACTTTACCTTTTTCTAAATCAGAGTTTGATACGGTTGAAGAATTACCTATCTATGAAAAGCCTTGGTTCTTAAAAACCGTTAAATTAGTGATGGGTGGTTTGATCATTATCGTTTTGATCTTTGCTGTGGTTCGTCCAATGTTGAAACGCTTATTACATCCAGAGCAAACACCATCAGATTATGGTGAAAAATCGCTGGATTCACATGTTGACCTTGGTGACGAAACCATGGACATGTTAAGAACAGAATTTGATGAAGCAGCTGTTGGTTTTGCACCAGATGGTAGCCTACAATTACCAGACTTACATCGCGATGAAGATGTATTAAAAGCCGTTCGGGCATTAGTTGCTAATGAACCTGAATTATCCTCTCAAGTAGTAAAAAGTTGGTTGACAGAAGATGAGTGATGAAAGCCAAGAGCTAGCCCCAGTTCAGTCAGGGTTTGATGTTGAAAAACTTGACGGTGTAGAAAAAGCGGCAATTTTATTATTAAGTTTGTCGGAAGAAGACGCTGCGCAAATTCTTAAACACTTAGAGCCTAAACAGGTTCAACAAGTGGGTATTGTCATGGCTGGCATGGAAGATTTTACCCAACAAAAAATTACCGCGGTTCATAAATTATTTATTAATGAAATCCAAAACTTCTCAACTATCGGTTTCCAAAGTGAAGAGTTTGTTCGTAAAGCATTAACGGCGGCACTTGGTGAAGATAAAGCCGGTAATTTGATCGACCAAATTGTTATGGGTAGTGGTGCTAAAGGTTTGGACTCATTAAAATGGATGGACTCAAAACAAGTTGCCAACATCATCCGCAACGAGCATCCTCAAATTCAAACCATTGTACTTTCGTATTTAGATCCAGAGCAATCAGCTGAAATTTTAGGTCAGTTCGCAGACAAAGTACGTCTTGATTTAATGATGCGTATTGCCAACTTAGAAGAAGTACAACCGGCAGCATTACAAGAATTGAATGAAATCATGGAGAAACAGTTTGCTGGTCAAGCTGGTGCTCAAGCTGCGAAAATGGGTGGCTTAAAAGCCGCTGCCGATATTATGAACTATTTAGATACCAATGTTGAAGGTATGTTAATGGATTCTATTCGTGAGCACGATGAAGAAATGAGTCAACAAATTCAAGACTTGATGTTTGTCTTTGAAAACTTAGCGGAAGTTGATGATCGTGGTATTCAGGCAATCTTACGTGAAGTACAACAAGATGCACTAATGAAAGCGATCAAAGGTGCTGACGATGCATTGAAAGACAAAATTCTTAGTAATATGTCAAAACGTGCTGCTGAAATGCTGGCAGATGATCTTGAAGCTATGGGGCCGGTACGTATTAGTGAAGTTGAAGCGGCACAAAAAGAAATTCTTTCTGTGGCACGCCGATTGTCTGATGCCGGTGAAATTATGCTTGGTGGCGCAGGCGGTGGTGAAGAGTTCTTATAACTACAATTAGCTAGAAGCTAGAAGCGGTAAACCTGAAGCCTGAAGCATACCGCAGCCCTAAAAGAATTTAACGAGTAGTGACATGAGTAATAATAAACCAACAGCAGAAGACGAGTTAGACCTTTGGCATATTCCTGATGTCCAAGAAGAAGAGGTTGATGACGGCAGTACCAATGCATTTGGTTTAAAAAATAACTGGCGCTTTGAACCGCCTGAACAGGAAGAAGAAGAGCCAGCGCCATTAACCGCGCAAGACATTGACAATATTCGTCAAGCAGCATTTGACGAAGGCTTTAGTGAAGGCAAAGAAGAAGGTTTTGCCAAAGGTTATGAAGAAGGCAAAAGCCAAGGCCATGAACAAGGGGTTACTGACGGTAAAGCTGAAGGACTTACTCAAGGCTTAGAGCAGGGCGAAAAGCAAATTGAAGAATTAAGTACGCATTGGCAAAGTTTAGTGGATGATTTACATAAGCCTATCGAAAAAGTTCAAGGCAATGTAGAGCAACAATTGTTAACTCTGTTAGTACAGTTGGTGGAAGCGGTGACTTTACAAGAAGCGAAAGCCAATCCGGATATTCTCTTAGCTGCCATCAGTGAAGGTATCAAAGCATTGCCTTTACAAGAGTCGAAAACCCAAATTTATTTAAATCCAATCGATATCAAAATGGTTGAAGCTCAGTTTGGTCAAAGCCATATTCAAGAACATGGCTGGCGTTTATTACCAGCGCCGCATGTTGATATGGGCAGTTGCCAGATTGAAAACAGCACTTCAAATATTGATCTGACCATAAAGTCACGATTAAAAGAAGTGTTGGACTCCTTTTTGCAAGATTCATTACACCAAGAATAACGCCAAAAAACGCTATGTTTGATACTGAACGTTTACAAGCTCGTTTATTAAATTGCCAGCAATTTATCCATCCGCACCAAGTTTCTGTTGCTGGCCGGTTAGTGCGTGTGGTGGGTTTAACCCTTGAGGCTGTTGGTGTTAAAGCCCATATTGGCAGCCAATGTTTAGTGGAAACTAGCAAAGGTGACTTGATCGCTGAAGTAATTGGTTTCTCACAAGATCGTACTTTTTTAATGCCAGAAGAAAGCTTACAAGGGGTTTCACCTGGTGCCCGTGTTTTACCGTTATCACAAAAAGTCAAATTACCGTTATCAATGGCATTATTAGGCCGTGTCATTAATGGTACGGGTAAACCCTTAGATGGCTTAGGTCCAATAAAATCTGATGATGTTCCTTTTGAGCCAAAACCATTAAATCCGCTAGCGCGAAGAGCTATTACCGAGCCGCTAGATGTTGGGGTGCGCTCAATAAATAGCTTTATTACTGTCGGTCAAGGGCAGCGCATGGGCTTATTTGCCGGCTCTGGGGTTGGTAAAAGTGTGCTGATGGGCATGATGACGCGAGGAACAAATGCTGATGTGATTGTTGTTGGCTTAGTTGGTGAGCGTGGCCGAGAAGTTAAAGAATTTATTGAAGAAATTCTAGGAGAAGAAGGACGAAAGCGTTCAGTGGTTGTAGCAGCACCTGCGGATAATTCTCCTTTGATGCGTCTTAAAGGTTGTGAAACTGCCGTAACCATCAGTGAATATTTTCGTGATCAAGGTTTGAATGTATTATTACTGCTCGACTCTATTACCCGTTATGCGCAAGCACAGCGTGAAATCGCTTTAGCTGTGGGCGAACCACCAGCAACAAAAGGCTATCCACCTTCGGTATTTTCGAAATTGCCTCAACTCGTTGAACGTGCTGGAAACGGTGGTGATGGTCAAGGTTCAATCACCGCTTTTTATACCGTCTTAACAGAAGGTGATGATTTACAAGATCCAATTGCCGATGCATCTCGGGCGATTTTAGATGGCCATATTGTATTATCACGAGAGCTGGCTGATTCGGGCCATTATCCTGCGGTTGATATTGAAGCATCTATTAGCCGTGTTATGCCAATGGTAACCTCACCAGAGCATCAAGACCTTGCTCGACAGTTGAAACAAAGTTATTCAACTTATCAGCAAAATAAAGACCTTATATCTATTGGTGCATACAGCCAAGGCAGTGATCCTCGAATTGATCATGCCATTCGCTTATTGCCGGTTATTAACTTCTTTTTACAGCAAAAAATGAAAGAAGTTATTCCTTATCAGCAAAGCTTAGAGCAGTTACAAGAAATCACCGCTGCTGCGCAAGCACACGCCAATAGTCAGGCGCAATAATGACATTGTTAAGGCATTTAGCGGAGAATAACTATGTCGGTTAGTCAACTTACGACTTTATTTCGTTATGAAAATGAAAAAGAGAAACAAGCTGCTCAAGCGTTACAGCATGCTGAACTAGAATACCAACAAAACCTTACGCGTATTCAAAGTGTTGCTGAATTTCGTTTGGAATATATGAAGCGCTTAAGTGAGCGTTCCATGGTTGGTATCGATAGTGCAACCTATAATCATTACCATAAATTTATTGCAAAGCTAGATTATGCAGATGAGCAAGTGCAAATCGCGTTAAAACAATCAAAAGCCTTAGTTGAGCAAAAAAAACAAGCTTGGTTTGCCCAACGAAGAAAAGTTCAAGCGGTTGAAATTTTGCAAAAAAAGCAACTTGAACGGCAAAAAATTAAAGAAAATAGAGCTGAGCAACAAATGTATGACGAATTTTCGTCACAGCAATACATTCGTCGTACCCGAAGTTATTAATCATTGTCTAGGGTCTGTTTATCTTTGTTTAATAATTCAGCTGAGAGATAAAAGCGCTTTAATCAAGGCTGAAATTATGTCGTTTAGTCATCTAAACCAATAATTTTTAACGCCGAGTAAAGCGATTTTAGCCTCAGCCCACAGTGCATAGTGCATAGTGCAATGGCTATTTTCTGCGCTAGCTGCATTAGAATTTCACTCGTTTGGAATTCATGCATTGGGAATAAGCAAACAACCTTCATTCTGCTTTGCTATCACTTAAAATAGCCTATTGCTGAAAATATAAACAAAGATCAACAGACCCTAGCAATGTGGAATATGTTTTGCTTCATAAATATTGAAGAATAATGCGCATTAACACATTTACGTTTTTATAATTGGAAATTGCCATGTCACAAGTTACTTTACTTTCACTTGATATTACATCATCACCAGAATCAAAAGGGGCTAGCAGCCAGCTTGAAACTGATGTTAATGGTCAAGAACATGAATTTTCTAAAATGTTCCAGCGGCAAGTAAGCGCCGAAGAAAACGGCAAACCCCCTACCGAAAAAGCAAAATCTGCTGAGGCAGATAATAGCTCGTTAAAAAATGCTCATGCTAAACATCAGCCAGATAACGTCATCAGTGACCAAGATAAAGAGCTGTCAAAAACAGATGCAGATAATAATCAACAAGCAGCTAAAGCCGAAACGAGCTCATCGGAGCAAAACATTAAGCTATCAGCTAATGAGTCAGTAACTACAGAAGATGAGGCAGCAGCAGAATTATTAGCGCAAGAGCAGCTAAATAAGCAAGCTCGCGTAGGGGCAGAAATTATAGCGCTAAATGATAGTGCTCAGACTGAAGCTGGAGTCGATAAAAACGAGGTCAAAAAGGCTGAGCTGAAATCAGAAAGTCCAATCGATTTTTTAACTATGCTGAGCGCCTCAGAAAAGTTATTAACCGAGAAAGTAGACGCTAGTGCCATCAATGAAGAAAAGACAGAGCTAAAAACTGTCAATGCTGCACACGATGCAAGTGCTCAGCAAGTGAAAAAGGGTTCAGAAAAAGCAACAGAATTGTCGGAGTTATCACAACAAATTCAACAAGCACTTAATCAATCATCAAATAAAACAATCAGCTCAAACGACGAATTAGCTAAACAAATCACGGGTGAGCCTCAAAATGTTTCTGAAAAGTCGGTGGCACTGGAGCAAACAAAAAATGATGAGAGCCAGGCTAAGGTAAAAATATCAAAGACTGGCGATGAAAGTTTTAAACTTAAGCCTGATGTTATTCAAGCAGAGCAAACAGTAAGCGAGTTAAAAAGTATAAATATTGATTTGCCATCAGGCGATAAAAAGCAAGTAGCAGAAGTTACCGCAACGGCGAATAAACAGGTTAATAAAACACAAGATCCTGAACAGGGGGCATCGCACATAGCTGCAGTAGCAAAGTCTGTCGAGCAAATGAAAAATGACAGCGAAGCAGAGCTATCAGCGCAAGAAAAACTAGCGGCTATGGTCGGTGATAAAATCAGTAGCGATAATCGTAGTAATGACAAAAACAGCAGTGATAAAAATATTCCACAGACTAAGGTGGTTAATAACACAGTCAACAGTGGTGAGTTTACTGCAGCTAAACATAACGATGTTAAAGGGAGTGCTGAGCAAATAACTGAGCAGGAACTAAACATCACCTCATCAGAAGAAAATAAAGCGGTAATTAGTCAAGTCGTGGCGACAGCAACAAATGCGACTACAACCCAATCACAAGAGACAAAAAAAGCGCTTCATGCTGCACAAGCTAAAACAGCCGCAATTGAAGGCTTGAATAACGATGATAAATCGCCAGTTAAACCAGAAGTTCGAATTGCTGAAAGTGAACTTTTATTTGATAAAACTGAGCAAAGTATGCTGGCGAATACGGTTAAATCTGCTCAGCAATTTGGTTTATATCGAGAAACTTCCACAAGCAGTTATTCGATTAATGAAACATCAAATGCTGCCCAGCTGGAAGCTATCACAAATAAACATGTTGCCGATAATGTTCAGCAAGTAAAAAATAATCAAATTCAATTAGCGGAAACTATTCATATTCACCGCAAAGATTTTGTTGATTCTGTCAAAGATAAAGTGCTTGTCATGATCAATCAAAAACTACAGCAGGTTGATATTAAACTTGATCCGCCGGAATTAGGTAATGTCCAAGTAAGAGTGAATTTACAAGGTGATGCGGCAACGGTAAATTTTGTGGTACAAAACCCACAAGCAAAAGAAGCATTAGAGCAGCACATGGGTAAATTACGAGAGATGCTAAATGAGTCTGGTGTTGATGTTGGTGAAGCAAATGTTGAACAGCAAAATCAGCAGCAAGGCGAATTTACCGAGCAAGAGCAACGAGGTGAGTCTGCTGGTGGCTTAAACCCGCAAAACATGGTTGATGATGGCGTAATTACAACCACGTTGGCTAAAGGTTCAGCAGTAGGAGTAGATTTCTACGCATAAGTTAATAAAACTTGGTTTCGTGTATTGGCTTGATAGCGTATCAAGGATATAGTTTAACTAATTGTGCTTTAAATGATAATAAGGATTTAAAATGGCTGAAGAAAATGACTTAGAATTAGATAAAGGTAAAGGCAAAAAAAAGCTTATTATCATTATTGCAGCTGTCGTTGTTTTAGCTTTAGGTGGTGCTGGTGCATTTTTCTTTTTAGGTGGCGACTCTGATGTCTCAGAAGCCGAGATGGCGGCAGCACTAGACTCTAGTGAGCCAAGCGAAGATGGAGCATCATCATCTTCAGGAGCAGCAGAAACAGGAAGTGCTTTATACGTGCCAATGCCTCGGCCATTTCGTTTTAATGTGCCAGGGGCTGCACGGGATCGGTTTGTGGAAATTCGTGTGCAATTATTAGTACGTGGTAGTGATAATGAAGAAGAAGCGAAAAAACATGTGCCATTAATTGAAAGCACGATTTTAAATGTGTTTTCTCAAGCCAATGCCGATGATTTAGCAACAAGTGCCGGTAAAACGTCATTAAAGCAATTAACCTTAGTGGAAGTACAAAAAATTATGAAAGATATTTCCGGTAAGAATATTGTTGAGCAAGTATTATTTACAGGGTTTGTAATGCAGTAATGGCATTACAATTGATTTCATAAAAAAGAGTGAACGTGTGTGAGTGACTTATTATCACAAGACGAAATTGATGCGCTATTACACGGTGTTGATGACGTTGAAGAAGAAGAGATAGTTGAAGACTATGCTAATGCCGAAGGCACGAGTGACTTTGATTTTTCTTCTCAAGACCGAATTGTTCGGGGTCGCATGCCGACTTTGGAAATGGTCAACGAACGTTTTGCTCGTCATATGCGGATCAGCCTATTTAACATGATGCGCCGTACGGCTGAAGTATCAATTAATGGTATTCAGATGATTAAGTTCGGTGAATACGTACATACTTTATTTGTCCCAACTAGTTTAAACATGGTGCGTTTTCGCCCCTTAAAAGGAACGGCGTTAATTACTATGGAAGCACGTTTAGTGTTTATTTTGGTAGATAACTTTTTTGGTGGTGACGGTCGTTATCATGCCAAAATTGAAGGCCGAGAGTTTACGCCAACCGAACGTCGTATTATTCAAATGTTATTAAAGCTAATTTTTGAAGATTACAAAGAAGCGTGGTCACCGGTAATGGACGTGTCTTTTGAATATTTAGATTCAGAAGTTAACCCATCAATGGCGAATATTGTTAGCCCAACTGAAGTGGTGGTGATCAGTTCTTTTCATATTGAACTTGATGGTGGTGGTGGCGATTTCCATGTTGCATTACCGTATTCAATGTTAGAGCCAATTCGTGAATTGCTTGATGCTGGTGTGCAAAGTGATAAAGAAGATACGGATATGCGTTGGTCAAAAGCATTACGTGATGAGATCATGGATGTCCCTGTTGAGCTATCAACCAAATTTTTGGAAGTTGATATCAGCTTACAAGAAGTGATGAATTTAAAAGCTGGCGATATTATCCCAATTGAAATGCCAAATCATATCACCGTATTAATTGAAGATTTACCCACTTACCGAGCGAAGTTAGGCCGAAGTCGTGAAAACTTAGCGCTTAAGATCCAAGAAAAAATTAAACGTCCAGAATCGGTGAAATCTGAATTAACCATTTTAACTAAAGGTGGTAAACGACTGGACAGCGATGCAGAACTGCATCTATTAGAAGACGATTTAGAGTATTAAAAGAGGCAAATGCGATGAGCGATGAGAATGAAGACGGCCTAGATATGTGGGCAGAAGCAATGGATGAGCAAGCAGCTGCCGAATCCGAAGAAGCTAATGCCGAAGCGGTTGAACTTGATGAATTAGAGCAAGATTCACCAATTAGTGGTGAAGAGAAACGTAAACTCGATACTATTTTAGATATTCCTGTCACCATTTCAATGGAAGTGGGCCGCAGTAAAATTAGTATTCGTAATTTATTACAATTAAACCAAGGTTCCGTAGTGGAATTAGATCGTGTGGCTGGTGAGGCTTTAGATGTTTTGGTTAACGGTACTTTAATTGCTCACGGTGAGGTTGTTGTTGTGAACGACAAGTTTGGTATTCGTTTAACCGATGTTATTAGCCAAGTTGAACGTATTAAAAAGCTTAAGTAAGTTAACCGCTTAACTTGTTAATTATGAAGGAAGTCAAATGAAAAAAGTCGGTAGTTTATTACTGTTGCTGATGGTAATGATGCCGGCTTGGGCTGAAACAGCCACTGGTACGCCTGAAGTTGGCAAACATGTTGCGGGCAATATGGACGCTGCCAGCATGATCTTATCCTTGTTAATGGTGTTAGCCCTGATTGTTATTGGTGCTTATATATTAAAAAAATTCAATTTAACCAATACTCAAAGTGACGGCATTAAAATTGTTACTAGCTTACACTTAAGCACTAAAGAAAAATTAGTTGTTGTACAAGTGGGTGACAAGCAATTACTACTGGGAGTAACGGCTAATCAAATCAATGTCTTAGATACGCTAGCCGAACCACTTGAAGTGAAAGCCCCGGTTAATCAGCAATTTGCTGAATCTATTCAAAAACTATTAAAAAAACAATCATGAAGAAATTTACGCTTATTGGCTTTATCTCACTATTATTTTTAGGCTTTACTAATTTCAGTTGGGCAGCCGATCCTTTGTCAATGTCTGCGTTAACTTTGTCAACTAACCCTGATGGCTCACAAGAATATTCGGTTACGTTACAAATTTTAATTTTTATGACCGCGCTGAGCTTTATTCCAGCGGCGGTTATTATGATGACATCATTTACCCGCATTGTGGTGGTGATGGCGATTTTAAGACAAGCCTTTGGTTTGCAACAAACACCGTCTAATCAAGTGATCATAGGTTTAACCTTGTTTATGACCATTTTTATTATGACGCCGGTTTATGACAAAATTAATGAAACAGCCATTCAACCGTATTTAGCAGAGCAGATGACCTCTGTTGAGGCGATAAACATTGGTAAAGAGCCGTTGAAAGCATTTATGTTAGAGCAAACACGGCTAAAAGATTTGTCTACTTTGGCACAAATGGCGGGTATCGATTCAGTTGATGAACCTGCCGATTTACCGATGACGGTGATTATTCCCTCTTTCATTATTAGTGAATTAAAAACGGCTTTTCAAATTGGATTTATTTTGTTTATCCCTTTTTTGATCATTGATTTAGTGGTGGCCAGTATTCTAATGGCAATGGGTATGATGATGTTATCGCCGATGATAGTGTCATTACCGTTTAAACTTATGTTGTTTGTTTTAGTAGATGGTTGGAATTTGGTGATCGGGACCATCGCAACAAGTTATGGCCTCGGAGGTTAGGTATGGGCCCGGAAGTCTTTGTTGATATTTTACAAGATGCGTTATTATTAGTTATTGTTTTGGTGTGTGCTGTTATTATTCCAAGTTTATTAGTTGGTTTAGTGGTGGCGGTATTCCAAGCGGCAACGTCTATTAATGAGCAAACATTAAGCTTTTTACCTCGCTTAGTGGTAACTATTTTAGCCTTAGTGTTTGGTGGTCACTGGCTAGTACAAAAATTAATGGATTACACTATTACCTTAATTGGTAGCATACCGAGTGTGGTCAGCTAATGGAGTTTACTGAGTCAGTTATTAATCAATATCTGGCTGATTTTCTGCTGCCGTTAAGTCGTATATCTGCTTTGATCATGGCCATGATTGGGCTTGGCTCAAAAACTATTCCGAATAAAATCAAAATCTTTTTATGTGTGGCATTAACGATTGCGGTTATGCCGGCGATTCCACCCGCTAACGTTACCACTTTATTTTCGTTTCAAACCTTTTTATTGGTCGCCGAGCAAACTTTTATTGGCGTGATGATAGGTTTTGTCACGGTTATGGTGCTTAATACTTTTACCCTTGCAGGACAAATTATTGCCATGCAAACCGGTCTTGGTTTTGCCTCGTTAGTGGACCCTGCTAGTGGTATGAATGTACCGGCAGTTGGTCAGTTTTTTCTGATCTTATCAACCTTATTGTTTTGGACAATGGACGGCCATTTAGCGTTTTTACAATTTGTTGTTACTAGCTTTCATACCTTGCCCATTCCTTTACAAGATTTTGAAGTGGTTAAATTTAAAGAGCTTGCTGAATGGGGGCGATGGATGTTTGCTACCGCATTATCGTTAGCGATAGCACCTTTAACGGCAATGTTATTAATTAACTTTTCATTTGGCATCATGACCCGAGCAGCACCGCAGCTGAATATTTTTGCAATAGGTTTCCCAATTACCATGTGTGCTGGTTTGTTAATTATGTGGCTAACCATGGGAAATTTCTTTCTTCACTTTGAATTACAATGGCAGCGGGCACTAGAATTTACCTGTTACCTCATTGATTGTCAGGCGGCATAATGGCAGAAAGTGAGAGCGGCGGCGAACGCACCGAAGAACCCACCGCTAAGAAATTAGCGGATGCCCGAAAAAAAGGGCAAATAGCACGTTCGAAAGAACTGGGTACCATGTTTGTTTTAGTGGGGAGTGCGTCTGGTATGTTTCTTGTTGGTAGCGCATTGGTTGATGCTTTAGCGAATATCATGAAACGTTTGTTTAGTCCGCAACGTAATGAAATTATGGATGTTAATGCGTTATTTGGTAATGTTGCTGGCGCCATCAGCGAAGTTACCGTACCACTGCTTTGGTTATTTTTTATTATTGCCTTAGCGGCTTTTATTGGCAATACCTTACTTGGCGGTATGAGCTTTTCTGCTGAAGCCATGGCACCAAAATTAAGTAAAATGTCACCGATTGCTGGCTTTAAACGGATGTTTGGTGTTCAGGCTGCTGTCGAATTTATTAAATCTATTCTTAAATTTTTTGTGGTCTTTATTGTTGCTACTATTTTATTAACCACGTTATTTGAAGATATCCTTGCACTTAGCATGATCACCATTCCTAATAATTTTGAGAATGCGGTTGAAATGTTGCTGTGGATGTTTTTAGTACTGACTTTGTCATTAATTATTATTGCGGTTGTTGATGCACCTTATCAAACTTGGAATCATACCCGGCAGTTAAAAATGACCAAACAAGAGGTCAAAGACGAAATGAAAAATACCGAGGGTAATCCTGAGGTAAAAGGGCGAATTAGACGAACACAATATGAAATGTCGCAGCGTCGCATGATGGCCGAAGTACCTAATGCTGATGTAGTGATCACCAACCCAACTCATTATTCCATTGCTCTTAAATATGATGCTGAAGTAGGGGGCGCTCCTATGCTGATTGCGAAAGGGGTGGATGAAATGGCGATTCATATTCGAACGATCGCTAAAGAGCATGGTGTGGAAATTATTGCTTCACCCGCGTTAGCTCGTTCTATTTATTACACCACCGAAGTTAATGAAGAAATACCGGAAGAGCTGTTTGCAGCTGTTGCTCAAGTTCTTGCCTTCATTTATCAATTAGACCTTCACCGTAAAGGTAAAGCCAAACGACCAACCCCTGTGGCTAAGAATTTACCAATTCCTGACGATTATCGATATTAACTGAACATTTTTAGCGGCTGTTACGTATAGCGATATAAGTCCGTTTTGAATGTTAAGTTATGAAATTACCCTTATTTCCGTTACCTATCTTTTTATTACCTGATGGTATTACCCGTTTGCGCATTTTTGAACAGCGTTATTTGAATATGGTGCGAGATATAAATAAAACTAATGGCTTTGCTATTTATTACAATGCGGCTGATAAGCATCAGCCTGCACCTAACTGGGCAAGTTGGGTTGATATTATCGATTTTACGCTCCCAGATGATGGGGTTTTAGTGATAGATGTTAAATGCCGATCTTTAGTGAATTTAGCGGCCACTCAATTGAATGCTGAGCAATTGTTAATTGCAGATATTAGTCCTAAACCACATTGGCCAGATCGGCAAAAAACAGCGCTGGAGCAAGTATCAATTGATGGAGTAATAAAGCAATTATCAGCGCAATTACAGACGTACTTTACTCGTAATCCTGCTTATGAACAGGTATATCAACAAAGCTTTTTTCAAGATCCGTTTTGGGTTTGTCGTCGTTGGTTAGAGCTATTGCCAGTTACTTTTAATGACAAACAACACTTTTTAGCGCCCGATACTTTCGAGCAAGCACTCCAATTTATCTGTGATATTTTATCGATTGAAATAAAAGATAAGTGATCTATTAATAAATCACTAGCGTATAACTAGCTAATTGGTTTAGTTTAGGAATACTGATGCCTCAACTTGAGATGAATTCATTGTCAGAAATGAAAGACAAGATAAAACCACCACCAATACCGGATAATAATTCAGATAATAATTTAGCTGAATTAACCGAGTGGCTGTTAGCGGTAGCTGAAAAAAGAGATAAAGCAGCTTTTACTCTGTTGTTTCGCTTTTTTGCTCCGAAAATACAACGTATTGCTAGCCAAAAGTTTGCTAATCCAGCGCAAGCTGCTGATGTGGTACAAGAAACGATGTCGAATGTTTGGCGAAAAGCCCATTTATATTCGGCAGATAAAGGCGCTCCTACCACTTGGGTATATACAGTAATGCGTAATGTTACTTTTGATATGTTAAGAAAAATTCAAAGTAAAAAAGAAGATAATTTGAGTGATGACATTTGGCCTTTGGTGGAAAGCCAACAGGTGGAAGAGCAGGACTTTTCCGATCACCTTGAAGATAGTCAATTAGCTCGTTATGTTGAAACATTACCTGAAAACCAACAACAGGTTGTTAAAGGTTATTATTTTTTAGAAATGTCGCAAGAACAATTAGCAGAACACTTAGATTTACCAATAGGGACTGTGAAATCCAGGTTACGTTTAGCGTTAGCTAAATTAAAGTTACAAATTGGAGAAGATCATGATTAAACATCACCCTAAAGACGATTTATTAACTGCTTTTGTTTGTGGTGAGTTACCTGCTTCAATTGCTGCAGCCGTCGCTATTCATGCGGATATGTGCATTAGTTGTAAACAAATAATCGCTGAAAAAACCAATCAACTAGCCAATCATTCCTTTGACGTTACTGATGATGTTAGTGCAATGCCGTTGGAAGAATATGATGAAGCCGAGTTAGCTGATATCGATTTTGACAGCATGTTAGCTGAAATTACTCGTGACGAAAGTATTGTTGAAATGGATGTTAGCTCTGAAAAAATCATCAAGATAAAAAATAAAGAGTATTTATTGCCCAAACCATTACACAATATGCCGTTAGGTAATTGGTTAAATTTGGGTAAATTAACCCGAGCACGGGTTAATTTGGGCGAAGGTGAAATTCATACCAGCTTATTGCAAATAGCACCACAGGGGAAAATTCCAGATCATACTCATAATGGTTATGAATTAACCTTGTTATTAGAAGGTGAATTTCACGATGAAATGGGGACTTATCAAGCTGGAGACTTTATTTTATTAGATGGTCAACACCTGCATAGCCCAGTAACAGAAACCGGTTGTTTATGTTACACCGTGGTCAGCGATTCTCTGCATTTTACCAAAGGCATTAATAAGCTGTTAAATCCGATTGGTAGTTTTATTTATTAATTTTTTGGTTTAAAAGTGATCTAACTGGTTTTTGCTAACGTAATGAATAGTACAGTTAACATTTAGCAGGGTAATCGTTATGTCTAAAGCTATAAATATTGGTATCAGCGCTTGTTTGGTTGGAGAGAAGGTACGTTTTGATGCCGGTTCTAAAACCTCGAACTTTTGTGTTAATGAATTAGGTAAGCACGTGCAATATCGTGCTTTTTGTCCCGAAGTAGCGATTGGCTTACCAGTACCTAGAGCGACTATTAGACAAATTAAAAAAGATGAACTTATTTCGGTTTCCCGTCCTGATGGTAGTGGCGATGTTACTGAGGCTTTAGCTGAATACGGCAAGCGAGTTGCTAAACTGGCGAATACATTTAGTGGTTATATTTTTTGCGCCAAAAGTCCAAGTTGTGGCATGGAGCGAGTAAAAGTTTACTCGGCCGATGGTAAAAGTGCCACTTCTGATGGCATTGGCGTGTTTGCTAATGAAATCATGAAAGCCAATCCATTATTACCTTGTGAAGAAAGTGGTCGGTTAAACGATGCTATTATTCGTGAAAATTTTGTTGCTCGAGTATTCGCCTATAAAGCATGGCAAGATATGGAAAAATCAGGCTTAACAAAGCATAAACTTATACAATTTCATAGTCGTTATAAGTATGCGGTAATGACCCATGATTTAGTGGCTTATAAGTATTTAGGCCGGTTACTGGCTAGTGCTGATATCCCTTTAGATGAAATGGCTAAAGCCTATATTTATGGTTTAATGGGGGCGTTAAAAATTAAAGCCACTCGTAAGAAACATGCCAATACTTTACAGCATTTACAGGGCTATTTTTCTAAAAAATTATCAGCAAATGAGAAACAAGAGTTAGCCCAACAAATTCATAATTATCGCCAAGGCCTAGTTCCTTTGGTGGTTCCATTAACTTTAATTAAGCATTATTTATTGGTTTACCCGTTGGCATATTTATCGCAACAAACTTATCTTGACCCATATCCAGCGCAGTTAAAATTGAGGTATGGCTATTGATCCTCTGGTTTAGAAACGACTTACGTTTACACGATAATCCCGCTTTTGTCTCAGCCCTTGAACACGGTTGTAAAAAAGCGGTTTTTTTAGCAACACCAAAACAATGGGCTGAACATCAACTTGCACCTATTAAAGTTGATTTAATGCTGCGCCATGTTGCTTATTTAAAATCGGCATTATTGGCTTATGGTATCGATTTGTTAGTTGAAGAAGTTAGCGATTTTAATGAGCAAATTACTTGGTTTGTCGATTACGCTAAGCAACAATCAAATCAGCCAAGCCAAAAAGCACTAAATTTTCAGGTGTTCGCCAATAGCGAAGTTGAGCTGAACGAACAAAAGCGTGATGCTACTCTGCTTGATAAAGGCTTAAATTTAACCTTATTTGAAGCGGATGTTATTATTCCTAAAGGTAAAGTGCTTAATAAATCAGGTGAAATGTTTAAGGTTTTTACACCGTTTAAAAATGCTTGGTTAAATTATGTCAAGCTCCATGGTTTTGACTACATTCCTAAAAATCATTTACAAACGTACCTAAAAAGCAGTGAAACGATCACCGATAATATTGACCATAGCACTTTTACAGATTATTCATTAACTGATTCAGCACCTTGGCCATTAGCTGAGCAGGTGGAACAAGCGGTTTTTCCTCAGTTTTTATCTGAAAAAATCTGTGACTATCAGCAGCATCGAGATATTCCAAGTATTAAAGGAACGTCTGGTTTGTCGGCTTATTTAAATATTGGTGCGATCAGCCCACGGTATTTATTAATTTTGTTATTACACCGATACCCGGATATTTTAGCTAAATCGCCAGAAGCGGAATTTGCTTGGTTAAATGAGTTAATTTGGCGGGAATTTTATCGTCATTTGTTGTTCCATTTTCCTAAACTTTGCCAAGGTAAAAACTTTAACGATAAATACAACCAGTTACCTTGGCCTAATTCGTTAGCGCATTTAACGGCTTGGCAGCAAGGGAAAACCGGCTATCCGATTGTTGATGCAGCCATGCGACAGCTTAATCAGACTGGCTGGATGCATAATCGTTTGAGAATGATAGTCGCCTCGTTTTTAACAAAACATTTATTAGTCGATTGGCGCTTAGGTGAGGCTTATTTTATGTCAAAATTGATTGATGGTGATTTAGCTGCTAACAATGGTGGCTGGCAATGGTCAGCGGGCACAGGTTGTGATGCTCAACCTTATTTTCGTGTTTTTAATCCGATAACACAAAGCCAACGTTTTGATCCAAATGGCGACTTCATACGTAAGTATTTACCAGAGCTCAAAGATATTCCGAATAAAGAGATCCATTTTCCGCATCAATATATGCAGAAACATCAGTTAACGGGATATTGGCCAGAAATTGTTGAACATAAAACAGCAAGGTTGCAAGCACTCGACTTTTATAAAAGTTATAGCTAATTCCGGCAATAGGGTAACTGGGTTAATTAAGCATACGTGAGGCACATAAATTATGACGCAAGTAGATCAAATTGAAAATAATGCGTTAACAAATCAGCCGCTTTGGTTAGCGAATTTTGTCTCAGTTTATCAACAATTAAACCGAGATAACCTGGCTACATTAAATGATATTTATCATCGCAAGATCACTTTTATTGATCCGATTCAACAAATTGAAGGGATCACTGATTTAACGCATTATTTTGAGCATTTATATCAAAATTTATTATTTTGTCGTTTTGATATTGATGACGTTTTACTGGATAACAATAAAGCGGCTATTTATTGGACGATGAGTTATCAACACAAAAAATTAAATGCAAATAATACCGTTTATGTACAAGGCAGCTCTTTGATCAAGATGTTGGATGGTAAGGTGATTTATCACAGAGATTATGTGGATCTAGGGGCTATGCTGTACGAACAAATACCTCTGGTTGGCAAAGTGATCAAAGCTATTAAAGCTCGGGCAAGCCAATGAAAACCGTAATGATCACTGGGGCAACCTCAGGTCTTGGTTTAGCGCTTGCTCATTATTATGCGCAAAATAGCTACAAAGTTATTGCTTGTGGCCGTAATAAAGAAAAGCTCAGCGAGTTGACTGAAAAATATGACAATATTGAAACCTTGATTTTTGACATAACTAAGGCAGAACAGGTTAATAATGCTGCGATACGTTGTCATAACACAATTGATATTTTGATCTTAAATGCCGGCGATTGTGAATATATTGATGAGGTAAAAAACTTTAACAGTGAGTTATTTGAGCGTGTCATTAAGGTTAATTTAATTGCTGCAGGTTATTTAATTTCGGCTTTTGTTAATAAGCTTAGCCGCGGCGGTCAGCTTGTTTTTATCAGTTCTATGGTAACAACAATGCCATTTCCGAAAGCTCATGCTTATGGCGCTTCTAAAGCCGGTATTAATTATTTAGCGAATACTTTAAGGTTTGATCTTAAAGCTGAAAATATTGATGTTACCTTGGTACAACCTGGTTTTATTAAAACGCCGTTAACCGATAAAAATGACTTTTCAATGCCATTTTTATTAACAAGTGCCGATGCAGCAAAACGTATCTATCAAGGTATAAAACAAAGAAGTAAAACCGTAATATTTCCTAAACGTTTTTATTGTTTATTAATGTTTATGCGTTTATTACCTGATGTTATCTGGCAAAAATTGTTTTTTAAAGGCGGTTATTAATGAAAAATATTGCAATAATTGGCTCGGGAATTTCAGGCTTAACTTCTGCTTATTTATTATCTCAAAAACACAAAGTAACGGTTTTTGAGAAAAATGATTATATTGGTGGCCACACTGCCACGGTTGACATTGATTACCATCAAACATCGTATCAATTAGATACTGGCTTTATTGTTTTTAATGATAAAACCTATCCAAATTTTTTAAAGTTATTAGCCCAGATTGGTGTTGAAAAACAGCCAACCGAAATGAGCTTTTCAGTACAGAATTGTCAAACAGGGCTTGAATATAACGGTCATAATTTAGATACTTTATTTGCACAACGTCGTAATATTTTCAGGCCCAACTTTTGGCGGCTGATCAGTGAAATAGTACGTTTTAACAAAGTGTGTAAACAAGCCTTTGCCGATAATGATTTTAGTGAAAACCTAACCTTGGGAGATTTTCTCAAACAACAGGGCTTTTCTGATTTTTTTGCTGAGCATTATATTTTGCCGATGGGAGCGGCTATATGGTCTAGTTCATTAAGTCAAATGCAAGCTTTTCAATTTCAATTTTTTGTCCGTTTTTTTCACCATCATGGATTATTAAATATAACCGATAGGCCGCAGTGGTATGTCATTCCGAATGGTTCACGTAGTTATATTCAGCCGTTAATTAAGCGTTTTGAACAAAATATTAAGCTTAATAGCGATATTGAAAAAGTCACGCGTGAAAATAACAAAGTGCAGCTCTACTTTAACGCTAGTGACGCAAATGCTCCAACCATTGAAGAATTTGATGAAGTTGTTTTTGCTTGTCATTCAGATCAAGCGTTAGCGCTATTAGCGGATGCGACAGTGCAAGAACAAGCGATTTTATCTGCCATGCCTTATAGTCTAAATGATGTTGTACTTCATACAGATATTTCACTTTTACCCAAAAGAAAAAAAGCTTGGGCAAGTTGGAATTATCAATTAAGTGATGATCGTGAGCGTTCGGCGAGTGTTACTTACAACATGAATATATTACAAGGTTTAACAGATGCGCCAACATTTTGTGTTACCTTGAATCAAAATGAACAAATCGCGAAAGATAAAATATTACGTAAGTTCCAGTATGCACATCCGGTATTTTCACTGGCTTCTTTTGCAGCCCAACAAAGGCGCGCTGAGATTTGTGGCCAGCAGCATACCCATTTTGCCGGCGCTTATTGGTATAACGGCTTTCATGAAGATGGTGTCAGAAGTGCTGTTGATGTGGGTAAACGCTTTATGTGTCAGTTGTAAAATTAATGACTTTGCCTAAATCGCCATTTATTCATAGCCAAATTTATGCCGGACAAGTGCGTCATCGCCGCTTTTTACCCAAAAAACACAGCTTTAATTATCGGCTTTATATGTTAGCGATAGATCCTGACGAATTGATAACAACACCCTCTCCGAGTAAGTTGTTTGGCTTTGCTTGGTTTAATGTTATTCGATTTGTTGCCAATGATTATATTAAAAATAAAACGCCTATCTTAGAAAAAAAATCACCAGCTGATGATCTTATTGCCCTAAAGCGTCGTATAAAAAATAAAGTCAGTCAATTGCACGGAAATTGGCAAGGTCAGCGGGTTGTGATGCTAGTGCAAGCAAGGTGTTTGGGCGTGTACTTTAGCCCAGCTAACTTTTACTTTTGTTATAACCAAGATGATCAATGTCAGTATATGTTAGCGGAAGTGAGTAATACGCCATGGAATGAACAACATTATTACTTAGTGGATTTATTAACAACAGATGCATTGATAACAGAAAAGGCTTTTCATGTTTCGCCTTTTATGGACATGAATATGTCATATCACTGGACGATTAAACCGATAGCAGCAAGCAAAAACAACTTAGTTGTGCACATTGAAAATCGTGATAACAACGCGGCTCAAACTAAGCGTTTTGATGCGACGTTACAAATGCAAAAACAAGCATTTACCGCTGGTAATTTAATGCGCGTTTGGTTGTCTTTACCGGCAATGACATTAAAAATATTTGCTGGTATTTATTGGCAGGCGTTAAAGCTTTTTTACAAGCGCATACCTTTTGTACCTTACATTAAAAAAGATAAAGCGTAGAAATTACTCTCGCTTATTTAGGAGAAATTATGGAAAACATCGCTAACTTTGAACAAGAATTTAAGCTGTCTTGGTTTGATAAGCGTTGTCGGCAGTTAGTTTTTTCTGTTTTTGAACGTTTAGAAGATACTTTAGAAGTGGTTGAAAATGGCCAAATCACCAAATTTGGCCTTTGTCAGCCAAGCCATCAACAAGAGCGCTTACATGGTCAAATAATCATTCATGACGCTAAAATTTATCGAGACTTTATTCAAGGCGGCAGTATTGGTGTTGCTGAAGGTTATATTGATAAACGTTGGAGTTCACCAGATTTAACTAAAATTATCCGTATTTTTGCAAAAGCACAAAATTTAACCGATAAAATTGAAGCGAAAAGCAGTTGGTTTAATAAGGTTAAACATTCACTATTCCATTACGTTAATCGTAATAGCCATAAAGGGGCGAAAAAGAATATTCTCGCTCACTATGATTTAGGTAATGAACTTTACAAGCGCTTTCTAGATCCTGAAATGGTTTATTCAGCGGCGATCTATCCGTCAAAATCTTCGAGTTTAGCGCAAGCGCAATTACACAAACTTGAGTTGATTTGTCAGCGCTTAAATTTAAAAGCAAGTGATCACTTATTAGAAATAGGTACTGGCTGGGGTGGCCTCGCTATTTATGCGGCGCAACATTATGGTTGTAAAGTTACCACAACCACAATATCAGAAGAACAATATCAATACGCGAAATCACGCATTGAGCAACTAGGGCTTACGCAACAAATAACCTTGTTAAAAGAAGATTACCGTAATTTAACGGGACAGTTTGATAAATTAGTTTCTATTGAAATGATCGAAGCGGTTGGCTATCAATACATGAATAGCTTTTTTAACCAATGTAATGCGCGATTAAAGCCAGGCGGTAAAATGCTATTACAAGCCATCACCATTGCTGATCAACGTTTCGAATATTACCGTAATAATGTTGATTTTATTCAGCGCTATATTTTTCCTGGTGGTTTTTTACCATCTATCAATTTAATGACCGACAAGCTTAATCAACAAACCGATATGGTGATGGAAGAGTTGCATGATATTGGCTTAGACTACGCAAGAACCTTAGCTGATTGGCGAAACCAGTTTAATCAAGCTTGGCCGGAATTAAAAACATTAGGGTTTGATGAGCAATTTAAACGTTTATGGCTCTATTATTTTGCTTATTGTGAAGGGGCATTTTTAGAACGTTCAATCAGTACCGTACATTTAATTGCTCGTAAATAAACCAAGGGCAGATATTTATTCTCAGCCCTTGGTTGTTCGCTTTATTATTAACAAATGTAAGTTAATCCGAGTTTAGGTTAACTTATTTTAATTTATCAACGGGATATGCTATTTAAGCATAAAACTTTAAAACTTAAACTTTAGGCGGAAAGTTAGTATTAACGCTAATAATGCTAACATGATTAAACTTGTACTACCGCCATGATAATGAATATCGGTATGGCTTGTTTCTACATAAACCTCATCATATTCATCACTTTCTAATGGTAATGCAATTAAGGCGGCATCATCGTCAGCACTATAACTCGCAACAATATCATCATAGCCAACTTCGTATAGAACAATTAAAACATCATACTCGCCACTGACATAGCCTTGGTTTAATCGTGTATGAATACTGTATTCATCGTCGCTACTTTCACCGTATAGGGTAAAAATATCGGTGGTTAAATAGTGTTGCCACGGCCCGCCATTAAAACTTAAATAAAGTTCAGCATAAACATCTGCTCGCTCAAAATATGTGTAGCTTATTAGATCTGCGTCAAAACTAATGCTAAAGGTTTGGTAATAGCCATCGGCATCATAGTCATCAATTAAGCGGGTTTGTGCTTGGTAAATAGAAAAACCATAATCATAATGATTAAGTTGTAATAACCCTTGTGCTAGGTTGCGTTTTTTATTACTGGTATTGCTAATGATAGTTTCTGTGTTACTGCTATTTAATTCACCGGTACTAATGGCTTGTAGCTGACTTTGCAATGTTGCCGTTTGCTTAAGCTGTTTGAGAGCCTTTTGACTGTCGATACTTGATGCTATTCCGGTAATTGAACTGGTATTGGCTTTACTTGAAATTTCTTCAGCCTGACCAGTTAATGAGAAAATCAAAGTTAACCATAAGGTGTTTTTAATAATATGACGATAATTCATAATAGATCCTTACCTGATATCTTGTTGAATTAAGGCTATTAAACACAAGTTAAAATGAATGTAAGCTGAACGTGATAAAAACTGTTATCTGTCATCAGGATCATCACCAGAGCAAGTTTTTATGCTATTCAGCTTCTATTCAGCTTACGAATTTTAAACTAGCATTACCTGTTTTTAGTTCCGGTTGTTTGTTTTGAGCATATGCTTAGGTAATAAATGTGTAGGCAATAAAGTTTGGTTTAACTAAGTGATTCTTTTACACTAAGTTTATTATTAACTTTGTTCTTTTAGGGCGATAAATATGAATGTGTTACGGCTTGTTTTATTTTCAATTTTATTTTGGCTGTTATTGCAACCAGCAAGCCATGCTATGCGTTTGGCTGATGATCTTGGATTGAATAATAAAACGTCTAACATGACCACTTGGTTGATTAATCAGCAGCTGCGTATTCAAAATAGCCACCAAGCAGGGCAATTAGTGCAAAGGCAATATGGCGGTAAAATACTCAAAGTCAGTAAAAGAGGAAAGGGGAGTCAAGTCACTTTTGTGGTTAAGGTTTTACGTGATAATGGCGATGTTATTTCTGTAACTGTTGATGCGGCATCTGGCCGTGTTGCGAGACGATAATATGCGAGCATTGATTGTTGAAGACGACAGCCATTTACAACAACAAATTAAAAATCATTTGTTGTCGGCACAATTTAGTGTTGATTTAGCCGATGATGGCGAAATAGGTCTGTATTATGGTAGTGAAAACCCTTACGACATTGCCATTATTGATCTTGGTTTACCTAAATTAGATGGTATTGAATTAGTCACTAAACTACGCGCAGGGGAAGTTACTTACCCTATTTTAATCTTAACGGCGCGCAGTGCCTGGCAAGATAAAGTTGCTGGTTTAGACGCGGGTGCCGATGATTACCTAACTAAACCTTTTCATATTGAAGAGCTGATCGCCCGTGTTAATGCTTTAATTAGGCGCTCTGTCAGTAAAACCAACCCATTAATTGAACATGGCCCGTTTAGTTTAAATACCTCCAGTATGGAAGTATGTGTAAATCAACAAGCGGTGAGTTTAAGTAGTTATGAATTTAAAGTATTTCAATATTTGATGTTACATCCAGATGAGGTGATTTCGAAAACGGTATTAACTGAGCATATTTATGATCAAGATTTTGATCTTGATTCTAATGTCATTGAAGTGTTTGTTCGCCGTTTACGGAAAAAGTTAGATCCAGATAATCAATATAAATTTATCGAAACCTTGCGTGGCCAAGGTTATAAATTAAAAGCATTTTAATGAATAACCGGATGGAGCTTAAATTTCTTATAAAGGCCAAATTTTGTTAGCGCGTATAACAACCTTTTTTAATTCATTAAAAGTACGAATTATTTTTAGTGCTTTATTAATGAGCATAATTTTATTACCCATTGTCGGTATTACTATTAGTAATGCCTACGAGCAGCATATGAATGCGAGTATCGAAAATGAATTAAAAGCCTATGTTTATTCTATTTTAGCGGTTGCTGAAGTAGAAGAGCAGCAACTGGCAATGCCGGAGTTCTTATTAGAAAACCAATTTAATGTTGACCAGTCTGGTTTATACGCTTTTTTTACTAAAACTAAGTTTAGTGATATATCGGAAGGTACGGTTTGGCGATCAGCTTCGTTAATTAGCCAAACTTTACCTGAGCAAATTCAACTGCCTTTGTTAGGCGAAAAGCGTTATTACTTTGTTAAATTAAATCAGCAAAATCACTTTATTTATAGCTTTACGGTGAACTTTGATGATGGTAAATCGGCATTACCATTAACTCTCCATATTGTTAAAGCGCGAGCTGAAATTGAACGCTTGTTAGCCGATTTTAGACAAAACTTATGGTTGGCTTTATTGATTTTAATGGCAGTGTTAGTTGCCATACAATTGATTTGGTTAATGTGGAGTTTAAAACCACTGACAACATTAAAAAAAGAGCTGTTGGCAATTGAGCAAGGACAAGCCAATGCAATTGAACAACACTATCCGAAAGAGCTAACTCAAGTGACCATTCAGCTGAATACGTTATTACAAGCTGAACAAAATCAACGGCAACGTTATCGTAATGCTTTATCGGATTTAGCCCATAGTTTAAAAACGCCCCTTGCGGTGATCAACAGCCAAAATGATTTATCACCGGTTATTCAAGAGCAGTTAGCTAATATGAATAACATGGTTGAACACCAATTAAAACGTGCGCAGTCAGCGGGTCATGGTAAATGGCATTTAGGTGTAAACTTAGTTAATTGTGTTGATAAATTAGTAGCTAGCTTAGGAAAAATTTATCACGACAAGCAGCTAAATATTAAGGTGGATATGCAAGATGATATCGTCTTTAAAGGTGATGAGACTGATTTATTTGAAATAGTTGGGAATTTGTTAGATAACGCCTGTAAAGCGGCAAAGAAAAATATCCAGATTTCAGCTTGTTTGCTTGAACAAGGTCGAAAGTTACAATTGGTTATTGAAGATGACGGCGAGGGCATAGCGGATAATATTCGGGAAGAAATATTACAACGAGGCACGCGAGCCGACACTTATCAGCAAGGTCATGGTATTGGCTTAGCAATTGTCCGTGATCTGGTCGCCAGTTATCAGGGCAATATTCAGATCTCTTCATCGCTACATTTAGCGGGCGCTAAATTTACCCTTATTTTTTAAATTCAGGCTTACTTTAAAATGATTAATGCATTCAGCTAAGGTTCAGTTTACTTGTTTTAAGATTACTGCACCCTAACATGATAACCCTTGTTATTTATTTGTTTGGCAACGTGCTATAAATAATAAGGAAGAAGGTGCATATAATGAATCAGATTCTTAAGCCAAATGTTAATTCCGCATTGTCAGCGGCTATCTTTTCTTTTCTACCCTTTACCTTGACCGGCACTTTTTTATTGCCATCAATGGCAATAGCGGCAGATAAGGTTAGTTATTCTCAAGAATTTCAAGCCGAGCAAACTGTGTTTAGCGAAGCTGAATTAGCGCAAATATTAGCGCCAATTGCTTTGTATCCAGATACTTTATTAAGCCATATTCTGATTGCTTCAACTTATCCGTTAGAAGTGATAGCGACTGAACGTTTTTTAGCAAAAAATAGTCACTTATCTGAAACGCGATTAGCACAAAAAATTGCCCAGCAAGATTGGGATGAAAGTGTTAAAGCGTTAGCAGGCTTTCCTCGAATTATTAATAAATTAAGTGATGATTTAACTTGGATGCAAAGGTTGTCAGCGGCTTTTTTATCGGATGAAGAGCAAGTTTTAGCCAGTATTCAGCAGTTGCGTCACCAAGCGGAACAAGCAGGTAGTTTAGCTGAGCTAAATAATTTAGCTGTGGTTAAAGAAGATAATATTATTATTATTTCAGCACCATCATCTAAGGTGGTTTATGTTCCTTATTATGATACGCGAGTTGTTTATGGTGCTTGGCATTGGCGTCATCATCCGCCGGTGTATTGGGATATTCCGGTAAATTTAACTTACCATCATGGTCGATTTTATTGGCATAGCGCGATTCGTCTTTCAGGCAGCTTCTTTTTTAGTGCTTTTCATTGGCATAATCGTCATGTTGTTATTCATCAACATAAACATGCCTTTTATCGTAAAAAATATTACGCTAAGCGGACATCATCTTATCAAGGAAAACGCTGGCATCATAAACGTAATCACCATCATTATCGTGCGACAGCTCATGTAAAAAAAATATCGGCTCAAAGAAAAGTAACTCAGGTGAAACTAAGCAATAAACAGCACCATAACTTAACAAAAAAATCATATGATCATAAAGTTAAAAGACATCACGAGAAAGCAGTTAAAAAGTCGCTGAGCGCTAAACATACTAAGCGAGTAAGGCATGCAAGTAGTCAATTTACCGGTAGCAAGCCATCGCAACAACAGCGCAATGTTAACAAGCTAAAAACTCAGGCTAACAGCAAAAAAATTGAAGATAATAAATTAAATCGGACGCAGAAGTATACACAGAATGGGCAGCAAAAGCGTAAAAGCCAGCAAGTGAATCGCCAGAAGAATAGACAACAAGGTAAAACAGAGCATAAACAAAGAAGTTATGCCGCTAACCGACACAAAGAGCAAAATAGACGTTAATAATGTGCCGGTTCTATATGGTGAATATCAGGCGATAAACGGATATCTTTTAAGTTAAAACCTAATGGGATATCCGTTTTTAATGTGAGTAGTTTTCGGCTTAACTCAATGGTTTCATCACAACCCATCAGCTTTTTACTGACTGATGATTTTAAGTCTTGAGCGGTTAAAATTGTTGATAACGAGCCGTAGGTATTTAAAAGCTCGGCTGCGGTTATTTGACCAATACCTGCAACACCAGGGATCTTGTTAGTGCTATCGCCAGTTAATGTCCATAAATCAAGGAGCTGAGAAGGCTTTACTTGAAACTTTTCTTGTACGTAGTTCTCGTCTAAATAACGACGGTTAAAATAATCATACACTTCAACTTGCGGACAAAGCATCGGCAAAAAACCTTTGTCCGTAGAAATAATGGTAACTTTTTGATTACGTAACGCCACTTTAATGGCAAGCGTTGCAATGACATCATCAGCTTCATCTTGCTCTGGAATTAAAGAGTCAACACCTAAGACCATAAAACTATCTTGAATATCAGCAAGTTTATTTTCTAAATGTTCGGGCATTTTCTGACGCCCTTTTTTGTAGTCCGGATATAGGTCGTAGCGCCAACAGGGCTGTTCGCTGTCAAATACGGCTAACGCGTGAGTTGGTGAGTGAATACTAATTATCTTGCTTAGCGCTTGCTGGCAAGCTTGTAGCGTATTATTAAGTACTTGTTGTTGCGTATTTTCAGCTACTTCATTATTCATTAAAAACGGGCGCGCTTGAACGGCGTAAATACGCCTGATCAAGTTTAAAGCATCAATTAATACTAAATGCGCCGACATGTTTATTCCTCAATAATTTCATAACAAGGCGTGTAAACACTACCGGGTAACTTCATGCGGTGTTGTTCAACAAACGAACGAAGTAGTTTATCTACTTTACTCATAATATCTTTTTGACCAGAAATTTTAAATGGTCCTTGCTCTCGGATAAGCTTAATACCCTCAGATTTTACATTACCGGCCACAATACCTGAAAATACTCGACGTAGATTAGCTGCTAACTGGGCAATTTCTAAATCTTGACTAATAGTAAGCTCTGCCATGTTTTTGTGGTTAGGCTCAAATGGCGCTTGAAAATCATCATCAATTTGTAAAGACCAATTAAAATGATAGCCATCGCCGGTTTTACTACGGTAATCAATAACATCAACCAAACTATCTTTTAACA
Source organism: Thalassotalea agariperforans (assembly GCF_053470345.1). NCBI lineage: Bacteria > Pseudomonadati > Pseudomonadota > Gammaproteobacteria > Alteromonadales > Colwelliaceae > Thalassotalea > Thalassotalea agariperforans. Next base: position 107,819 of record NZ_JBQMWH010000011.1, read on the forward strand.
CTTGCGCAACCTGGGCAGCATCATCAACAATAATTTGATATAAATCTTGTGCTTGTTTACCTAACGTTGCGCCAATAAAAGCGTCAATTTCTTCAAAATAAGCTTTGCTTTTTGCTGGACCGGTTAAAATAATTGGTAGCTTTTGTGCTTGGTTTTTTTCGTTTAATAAAATACCTAAAATATATAACAGCTCTTCTGCCGTACCGGCACCACCTGGAAAAATAATAATACCGTGTGACAAACGCACAAAACCTTCTAAGCGTTTTTCAATATCAGGCATTATTACCAGCTCATTAACTATTGGGTTAGGGGGCTCTGCTGCAATAATACTCGGCTCTGTTAATCCTAGGTAACGTCCTGTTTTTATCCGTTGTTTGGCATGCCCAATTGTTGCACCTTTCATCGGACCTTTCATTGCGCCTGGGCCACAACCGGTGCAAATATTAAAACCACGTAACCCTAATTGATAACCCACACCTTTAGTGTATTTATATTCTTCTGTATCAATAGAGTGACCACCCCAGCAAGTAATTAAGTTAGGTTCAGTTTCTGGTTGAATAACATTGGCATTACGTAAAATATCAAAAACAATATGCGTATTATGATCTGACGGCGCAATATCGGTCCGTTTAACTTCAACATACCTATGATTAATAAACAGGATATCTCTTAGCACAGCCGATAATAATTCTTTGATCCCCAGAATTATTTTACCGTCAACAAAAGCTTCTTTAGGTGGGTTGGTAAGTTCAATTTTAACGCCGCGTTCACGGCGGACAACTTCAATATTAAAATTTTGAAATTTATTAAAAATTTCTTCGGCGTTGTCAGTATGACTGCCAGCATTTAAAACGGCTAAAGAGCAATTTCGGTAACTTGTAAATAAGTCGCTAGACGCTGATTGTTGTAATTGTTCTATTTCTAATTTTGATAATAAATTCATATTACCAACAGGATTTATTTGAATTTGCATATTCAACTCCTATATGCAGAAAAGACCCCAAGAGTTAAATGCGAGTATATTTTTTAATCTTTATAAATAACTCTATTCTTCCCTTGCTCTTTGGCTTGATAAAGCGCTTGATCTGCGCGTTCGAATGCTTGGTGAATATTGTCACCTGATTTTATGTGAGTACAACCAATAGATGTTGTAATACTTACCTTATTATTTTTGAAGGTAAATGGCAGTAAAGCAATTTTTTTTCTTAATATATTTAATGCGTTAACTAAATCAGCTTTGTTTTTATCTGAATAAACTAAAACAAACTCTTCTCCGCCATAACGGCCAACAAAAGTGTTTTGATCTAAATTTTTCTTTAAGGTATTCGCTATAACTTGTAACGTTTTATCACCAGCGGTATGGCCGTAGGTATCGTTTATTTGTTTAAAGTTATCAAGATCTAAAACTACAATCGATAGTTCGTACGGGTTGTGATGATATTTAACCATTGCTTTAGTGAAATATTCGTCAAAAGCCGCTCGATTATTAAGTTTCGTTAATGCGTCTTGCATACTTTTAATCAGTTGCTCTTCTAAGCGAGTTTGAAACTTTTTACTTTCTTCTTCTAGCTGTTTGACACGGTTGGTCATGTCGACTAATTTTTGGTTGATGTCATTATTCGACGATTCTTCAAATTCTTGTTTGTCATTAAGAATATTAATAATGGTATTAAGCTTGTCATTAATATCACTTTTAACAACTTCTAAAGAGTTAGCTTTTTCAATGTCTTGAGACATCGCCGAGAGCTGCTCTTGAATTTTTTCGTTTAAAACATTGTTTTGTTTTTTAATATCATTTGAAGACGATATGGTTGTTAAAACGGCTTTTTGAACATTACTCAAGGTTTGACTTAACGAAGATAAAAAGTGTTTTGCAGTATCTCGCTCTTCTTGTAGATCAATAGCAATAATAACAAAAATATTAACTAGGCTGTTGATGAGTTCTTCATGTTCTTTACTTGCCGCAATATTTCTTTTGGCTAATAACAAGGCCTTTTGGTTTTTATCTGACAGTCTTAATTCTTCTATCGCAATGCCAACACGATTTTTAATATTATCAATGACGACAGTGATATCGGCATCATCTTTATTATTTTTAACATCACTGGTTAAATCGACTCTAGCACTTATTGCCGAGTCATATAACTTTAATAAGGTATTTAATACCGGTACGTATTGAATAACCGTTTCTTTTTGTTCGGCAATACTGGCGATAAAAGCTCTTAATTCTCGGCGAGTTTGATCAGGTAGTCCTTTCGATTTTTGTAATGACTTACTTGAGTCTATGATTTGGTTGTGCATTAAGCGCACATTTTGGTCATTTTTTTTCGTTTGTTGTTGCAGTAGATCCGAGACAATATTCATTTGGTTTGACAGAGCAACAAATGACTGAGAGTTTTTGTTCATTTGGCGAAGATCGGCCAAACGGTTATCAAGTTCGAGATCCATCCCTTTACAAACTAAAGAGAGCTTATTTATAAATTTAAGAAATATTGACGATTGAGAAGCAAGATCACTTTCTAATTCAGCACGGGAAGTTATCGCACTTGCTAATTTTTTTTCTAGAGAGGAGAGCTGTTGTTTACTAACAGATTCTGTGGTCATTAATCTTTATTTCCATATATTTGAAAAACTTTTGGATAATCACTACCCGAGTACAATGATTATAATGCAATTTAGCGTAATGGTTTGATTTTGTCAGTATAAAAATAGTTTATATTGAAAATTATCTTTAAAAACATTGTATTATATAGGTTTAAAATAGCAAATTTACCATTTTTTATTGTCTTAGCGTTCTAGCTAAAGGAGCATGTTTTAAATGCGTGCTCCTAAAAGGATTGATGTCTAAACCACCACGACGAGTATAGCGGGCAAAAACGGTTAACGCTTCTAATTGAAAATATTGCATAAGATCGGTAAAAATACGTTCAACACATTGTTCATGAAATTCATTGTGTTGCCTGAACGAAATTAAATATTTAAGTAAGTTTTCGTGCGGAATTTTTTGACCTTGATAATCAATGTAAATAGTCGCCCAATCAGGTTGATTGGTGATCAAACAGTTCGACTTTAATAAATGACTAACTAACTGTTCACTGGTTTTCTCCTGAACAACGGAATTTTCTATAGTGAGTAAGTCGGCATTAAAAGCAAAGTCGTCAATCGTAATATCCAGATCATCAATACACACGGCATCTAATGATTGAATAGCAAGAGCGGGGCAACTATCTACATCAAACAGCTGCACTTTAGCGGTTTCTCCGGCAATCGCTGATAAATCTTTAATCATCAATGTGACCACATCATCTTTTGATGCAAAACGAGATTGATTAAAGCTATTCAAATATAATTTAAATGATTTTGACTCCACAAGCGCTTGGCTGGTACAGGGAAAACGAAACTCAGCAACTGCCACTACCGGTTTACCTTGTAAATTTAACCATGAAACTTCATAGCCATACCAAACGTCTTCACCAATAAAAGGCAATTGGTTATTTTTTAATTGCAAACTGTCTCTGTTCAGTGAACGAGGTACACCTTGAAGTAAATTTGGCGTATATTCACTGATATAGGATGTGGTCTTACCGAGTGTTAATTCACTTAGTTCGTTAGCGTTCTGGTATTGAGAAATAAATTTAGACATAGATATACGTATAAGCAAAATTACATTTTAAAGGATCTCGGCTGTTGATGACATCACCTAATGCACAAATTTTTAAGCAACTACAACACTTATTCGCTCAATTCATTGAGCAACACCAAGAAAAATATCAATGTTTACCTAAAGTTGAATATGACGAGCAGTGGCCATCTGAATGTCAACAAAGTGAAATTACTGATGGGCTAATTGAATGGCAACCCGTTGAAGTAGTAGAGCCGCTATCGTTTGACAATGTTGAAACGGCACTTGAAATTTCGCTAAACCCAGAGTTTGTTGCTTATTTTTCATGTTTTTATAGTGAGGCGGTGCCGGCTAATTGCGAGGAAGGCTATTTAGAATTACTGTTTGCATGGTGCAAAGCTGATTTTGAACGTTTACAACAAAATTTAATTGGTCATATTTTAATGAAACAAAAATTAAAACAAGCCATTACTTTATTTTTTGCTGTCACCGATGAAGATGACATCATCCTTTCTGTTAACAATAACACGGGCGAAGTGTGGGCCGAAAAAGTAGGTTGTGAGCCGCATAAAAAGTTAGCTAATTCGTTAAGCGAATTTTTAACTTCACTGACTATCACTTTGTAGCTTTAATGTTTTGATTATTGCTTTTAGCTCAGCTAATTCTTGCTGTAATGGTGTTATGGCTTCTTTTATTGCGTTATTAATCATTAATTCTAAAGGTGTTTCGGATAACTTTTCTGATTCGGTATTTTTGACTATATCGCTGACCTTATCAGGTTCATGACGCCATGTTTTTAATATGTTGATGATCACAGGTAAGGGGACCGGAGAGGTTAATTGAGTTTTTATTAAAGCGACAGTTGGCTTTTTCCCTTGATTAGCTAAATGATTCGCAATATTAATAATTTGTTCGTTAATGGTCATATTATCTAATTAGTTAACATAAAGTGTGTATTTAACTATATTTTAGTATTTTTCACTAAGTTTATTTTTTGATTATAGCTTTTGTATTTATTAAATTGTTATTTTTCAGTTGGTTACCTGTTTTTTATTTGTGGTTTGTTTTCTGCAAAGTAAGGCTACTAATAAAACAATATGGATATAACTATGAAAAAATCTTTACTCTTAATTACACTGACATTACCGGTATTACTCTCGTTGAATGGTTGTGTTTTTGCCGTTGGTGGCGACGGTGACAGTCGACATCATTTTGCTAAAAATCATCACGATAAAGAGTTCGAAAATCGTAAAAAAATAGCGCAGCTTAATACCCAAATGACTTTTTTAGAAATACAGAACAAGCTAGGTGTTGCTGACTTTAATGAAGTGTATGAAAAAAAGGGTCAACAAATTCAAGTGTTATTTTACCGAACACATATCGTTAACAAAGATGGTATTACCGCAAAAGATGAGTGTACGCCTTTGGTTTTTATTAACGGCGTTTTGACAAGTTGGGGAGAGCAGGCTTACAACATGTTGTAATAAATAATCTTTAATAAAGTTTTGGCTGAGGCTTGATAGCAACAGCCAAAACGATATAGTCAATTATTCAGCGCCAAATTGCTCGCAAGCAATAAAGGTATTTTCTATTAAGCTTGCTACTGTCATTGGTCCTACGCCACCAGGCACAGGAGTAATATGACTGGCTTTTTCTTTAGCAATGGTAAAGTCAACATCACCAACCAATTTACCCGAATCTAAGCGGTTAATACCAACATCAATAACAATCGCACCTTCTTTTATCCATTCACCAGGAATAAACTCAGGTTTGCCTACGGCAACAACTAATAAATCGGCTTGGCGTACTTTGCTTTCTAAATCTTTGGTAAAACGATGAGTGGTGGTTACGGTTGCGCCTTCTAATAACAACTCCAGCCCCATAGGACGGCCAACAATGTTAGAAGCGCCAACAATGACGGCATCTAATCCAACCGGCTCAATTCCTGTTGACTGTATTAACGTCATAATCCCTTTGGGTGTACACGGGCGAAGACCCGGTTGACGTAATGCTAATTTACCAACATTTGAAGGATGAAAGCCGTCAACATCTTTATGAGGGTTGATATGCTCAATGATCAGGTTTGAATTTAAACCTTCAGGTAAAGGAAGTTGTACTAATATGCCATCTATATCGTCATCATTATTTAGTGATTCAACTAAGGCAAGTAATTCAGCTTCGCTGGTGGTGTTTGGTAAATCATAAGAACGAGAAACAAAACCAACTTCTTCACAGGCTCTTTTTTTATTGCCAACATATACTTGAGAGGCAGGATCGCTACCGACAAGTATTACTGCTAAACCTGGTGCTCTTTTACCTTGAACAATGCGCTCTTCCACTTTCGCTTTAATTGAAAGTCGAATATTCTGGGCAATTGCCTTACCGTCTATTAATTGTGCTGTCATAATACTAAATGGTTAATGAAAAATCGGCGCTATTTTCGCACAAATTAATTGTTCGGTGTAGCGCATTTATTTTATTTCTTTTAAAAAAGTTAAAATTAAGGTGAGTAATGTTAGTGACAATTTGATTTCGCTGTATTTTTAATCGTATTTTGTCGTTATTTTGCTTGTTAGTGGTAAACGTGGTGTAAAAGTGAGCGAACAAACATTTTTTTATAAAAAGTGTTTGACGCGTAGCAGGCAACTCGGTAATATCCGCACCCGTTGAAAGCAACACTGTTTTTAACCAATATGTCGGTGATTAGCGCAGCTTGGTAGCGCACTTGGTTTGGGTCCAAGGGGTCGCAAGTTCGAATCTTGCATCACCGACCACTTTCTATATTATAGTAAGTGGCTTGTAGATAATGTGCGCCCTTAGCTCAGCTGGATAGAGCAACGCCCTTCTAAGGCGTGGGTCAAAGGTTCGAATCCTTTAGGGCGTGCCATGCTACAGGTGTGCCTAACAATGGTGGCTATAGCTCAGTTGGTAGAGCCCCGGATTGTGATTCCGGTTGTCGTGGGTTCAAGTCCCATTAGCCACCCCATTTTTTCTACGCCCTGTAGATTAAATGTTAAGAATATATCGGTGATTAGCGCAGCTTGGTAGCGCACTTGGTTTGGGTCCAAGGGGTCGCAAGTTCGAATCTTGCATCACCGACCACTTCTTACTTTATCCACTCTATCTATATTAATCTAAATCTTATCTTAGATAAAACTTGCGAAGCAATTCGAAAAATTTCTGTAAAAATTTTTAACGCGAAGCGAACCGTAGGGTGGAGTACAGGATGTACAATATAATCTTGTATCATCGACTACTTTCTTTAGTTAAATTTCATACTAATTTTTGTTTAAATTGATTATTACTACTTATTCTTTAATAAGTTTTTATCTTATAAGTGCTAACTTTTTCTCGTTTATTAGCATCTTATCGTTAATTTGCAACTTTTTTCCGCTATCTGCTCGACTCTTTAATAAAGCACCGCTATAATTCCGCGTCATTATTTTTAAATTTGAACATCGTTTAAGCAAATATATAGCTATAGCTCTTATTCTATAAGGTATTAATAGTTTTTTGATTAATCTGATGTGTACACGAAAGCGTGAATGCGCTAGATATTTGAGGTATTTAAATGCAAGTTTCAGTTGAGACTACCCAGGGGTTAGAACGTCGTCTTACTATTACTGTTCCAGCTGAGTCTGTGGATGTGGAAGTAAAAAACCGTTTACGTCAAATCGGTAAAACACAGCGTATTAATGGTTTCCGTCCAGGTAAAGTACCACCAACCGTATTACAAAAACGTTACGGTCAATCAGTGCGTCAAGAAGTTGCTGGTGAATTAATGCAACGTAACTTTTTTGAAGCAGTAGTTGCTGAAAAGTTAAACCCAGCTGGTCGTCCAAGCTTTGTTGCTAAAAGTAATGAAGTTGGTAAAGAATTAGAATTTGAAGCAACATTTGAAGTATATCCAGAAGTGGCTTTAAAAGATTTAGATAAAATCAGCGTTGAGCGTCCTGATGTAGAAGTTACAGACAAAGATTTAGAAGAAATGTTCGTAACGCTTCAAAACCAACACAAAACGTGGAAAGAAAACAAGCGTAAAACTAAGAAAGGCGACAAATTAACGATTAATTTTGTTGGCCGTGTTGATGGCGAAGAATTTGAAGGCGGTAAAGCTGAAGGTTTTGAACTTGAGCTTGGTGCTAGCAAAATGATCCCAGGTTTTGAAACTGACATCATTGGCATGAAAGTTGGCGAAGAAAAAACAATCACAGTGACTTTCCCAGAAGATTATCATGCTGAAAACTTAAAAGGCAAAGAAGCTGAATTTGATATTTCAGTAACTAAAACTGAAGGTCCAGTAGTACCAGATGTTGATGAAGAATTTGCTAAACTTTTTGGTATTGAAGAAGGTGGCGTTGACGCTTTACGTTCAGAAGTAAGTAAAAACATGACACGCGAATTAACACAAGCTGTTAAAGCAAAAGTTAAAGAGCAAGTGATTGAAGGTTTACTTGAAGCAAACGAAGTAGATATTCCTAAAGCATTAGTAGCACAAGAAGTTGATGTTTTACGTCAACAAGCTTTACAGCGTTTTGGTGGTCAAATGGACCCAGCTAAAATGCCTGAACTTCCAGCAGAAATGTTCGAAGAACAAGCTAAGCGTCGTGTAAAAGTTGGTTTATTACTTGGTGAAGTGATCAAAACAAATGAAATCAAAGTTGACGATTCAAAAGTTAACGAATTGATTGAATCAGCTGCGTCTGCATATGAAGATCCACAAGAAGTTATCAACTACTACAAATCAAATAAAGAAATGCTTCAACAAATGCAAAACGTTGCATTAGAAGAGCAAGCTGTTGAAGCTTTATTAGCGCAAGCTAAGGTAAAAAACAAAAAAGCTACCTTTTCAGAGATCATGAATCCAGAAGCTAAATAAGCTTTTCATTGACATTGACATCGGCAATAGCTTAAATGGCTTATATGTTCCTCATATAAGCCATTTTTATTTTTAAAAGGATCCTCCATTGTTAAAATCTCATCAAAATATGTCCGATATGACTAGTATGACCGAAAATGCGTTAGTTCCTATGGTAGTTGAGCAAACTTCCAAAGGTGAACGTTCTTATGATATCTATTCTCGTCTTTTAAAAGAGCGTGTTATTTTTCTTTGTGGTCAAGTTGAAGATCACATGGCCAACTTAATTGTTGCGCAATTATTGTTTTTAGAATCAGAAAGCCCAGATAAAGATATTTTTCTTTATATTAATTCTCCAGGTGGTTCTGTTACTGCAGGCATGGCAATTTACGACACCATGAAGTTTATCAAACCAAATATTAGTACTGTGTGTATTGGCCAAGCTGCAAGTATGGGCGCATTTTTACTTTCAGGTGGAGAAAAGGGCAAGCGTTATTGTTTACCTAATGCCCGTGTTATGATCCATCAACCATTAGGTGGTTTCCAAGGTCAAGCATCTGACTTTGAAATTCACGCAAAAGAAATTCTTTATATTAAAGATAAATTAAATCGCTTAATGGCTGATCATACAGGTCAAACATTAGAGAAGGTTAAAGAAGATACTGATCGTGATAATTTCTTAAATGCCGAAGAAGCAGTTGAATATGGTTTAGTTGATGCCATATTAAGTGAAAGATTAGATAAATAAACTATCCTATAAATGGATGGTTGTTCAATAGTGCTATTTATGAAAGTATTTATGATAGTTAAACGAAAAAAGAATTTATAAGAGGTACCGTATGACCGAGATAAAAAAAGGTGACGGTGATAATGGCAAGTTACTATATTGCTCATTTTGTGGCAAAAGCCAACATGAAGTTCGTAAGTTAATTGCGGGTCCTTCTGTGTTTATTTGTGATGAATGTGTTGATCTTTGTAATGACATTATTCGTGAAGAAATAAAAGAAATAGCACCAAAACAAGATAAAGAAGCGTTACCTTCACCGATTGAAATTCGTGAAAGCTTAGATGACTACGTTATCGGGCAAGATCATGCTAAAAAAGTGTTATCAGTTGCCGTATATAATCATTATAAACGTCTTCGTAATGGTGACTCACATAATGGCATTGAATTAGGTAAAAGTAATATTTTACTTATTGGCCCAACGGGTAGTGGTAAAACATTATTAGCTGAAACGTTAGCGCGTTTACTTGATGTACCATTTACTATGGCTGATGCGACAACATTAACTGAAGCAGGTTATGTTGGTGAAGATGTTGAAAACATCATTCAGAAGTTATTGCAAAAATGTGATTACGATGTTGAAAAGGCACAACGTGGTATTGTTTACATTGATGAAATCGATAAAATTTCACGTAAGTCTGATAACCCGTCAATTACCCGTGATGTATCAGGTGAAGGCGTTCAACAAGCATTATTAAAATTAATTGAAGGTACTGTTGCTTCTGTACCTCCACAAGGCGGTCGTAAACACCCGCAACAAGAGTTTTTACAAGTTGATACGTCTAAAATCTTGTTTATTTGTGGTGGTGCGTTTGCCGGTCTTGATAAAGTAATTGAGCAACGTTGTCATACCGGTACTGGTATTGGCTTTGGTGCAAAAGTTATTGGTAAAGATGACAAAAAGTCGTTAACGGATAGATTCCAAGAAGTAGAGCCGGGTGACTTAGTAAAATATGGTTTAATTCCTGAATTTATTGGTCGTTTACCTGTTGTTGCTACCTTAACTGAACTTGATGAAGCTGCATTGATTCAAATACTTCAAGAGCCTAAAAATGCGTTAACTAAGCAATTTTCTGCTTTGTTTGACATGGAAGGTGTTGAATTAGAATTTCGTGAAGATGCATTAAAAGCGATTGCTAATAAAGCCATGGTGAGAAAAACCGGTGCTCGAGGACTGCGCTCAATTGTTGAAGGCGTGTTACTTGATACCATGTATGAATTACCGTCGCTAGAGAATGTTAGTAAAGTTGTGGTAGATGATTCAGTGATCAAAGGTGAAACCAAACCTTTAGTCATTTATGAAACGCCACAAGAGAAAGCCGCTTCTGATAGCTAAATAAAATAACTTTTAATACTAAAATTTATTTTTATAAAATCAGTTAACAACTTAGGTTGTTAACTGATTTTTTTTATATAGAGTTAATTAGTATTTTCTGTTTCTTGCGATAGTTTATGTCGATATTGTAAAGCAAGAATTTTAATAATATCTCGCCAAGTAATTATGCCGATTGGTTTATTATCTTTATCAATAATGGGTAAAGATGATACTTGTTTGTCATAAAATGTTAGTACAGCTTGGGTTATTGATGAATCTGCTGTTGTTGTTACTAGCTCACGACTCATGATCTGATGCGATTTTTTATTAAGCAAAGTTGCATCTTTATGAGTTTCTTTCATGGTTCCAGCTGTCGGGCTTAAATGTTTGAATAAATCACGATCATTAATCACACCAAAAAGTTTGCCATCTTCATCGACAACTAACAAATGATGTAAATCATGCACATCAAATTTTTCTTTTACTGTTTTTAAATCATCATCTAAAAATACAGTGATTAAATTTTTACTCATATAAGCATCTAATGCCATATCAGCTCCTTAATATTTGTTACTTATCATTAAATAATTATACGTAATCGTATGGTTTTTGCGTAGTTTGTTTGTTTTTTAAACGAACAAACATTTATTTCAAATTAATTGCAAATAAGTGTTGACCCCAGCCTAAAAATCTCTAAAATGCGCTCCACTTCTTCGGGACAAGCCCAAGAGGTTTAAGTATAGGAAATACCTATTAGACCGAGTCAGGATGACGAAAGGTCGGTTTTGAACAGTTAAGTTGTCTGAATAAGGGATTTAACTGAGAGATAAGTTTAGAAAACGTTTTGAAGGGTTGATAAAAAATTCTTTCAAAAAAGATTCAAAAACTTGTTGACAACAAAACTGAGTT